>CAZWEF010000037.1:0-16204 GCA_964632125.1 uncultured Erysipelotrichales bacterium | reverse complement strand
TTGGTTTGAGATGTTTCTCTACCTAATGCATCGTATGACATACTTAAGTATCGATCACTGTTCATGGTGTTTTCGATTGGTCTTCCAGCTTGATCAAACTGCGTGGTCACTTCAACACCTTGAATATTCATTGTTGACACTTGTCCAAGTGCATTGTATGTGTATTGTTTACTTTGTCCATAGATATCGATTTCTTCAATCTTTTGTCCTAAATCATTATACACATAATTTGTTTCAAGTCCTCGAACATCTTTACTTGTAACCAGTCTTTGATGTTCATCATAGATACTTTCAGTGACTAACCCATAAGGATTGGTTGTTTTAACTAGTAGTCTTTGATCATTATAAGTATAAACGGTCTTACCTTTAACAGCACTTTCTTCTTGTATCTTTAGTCCTCTTTCATCGTAAGTATAAGTCGTTGTATCTTGGTTGTTTTCTACTTGAATGAGTTGACCTAAATTGTTGTAAGTGTTTTTAGTCACTCTTCCTTCAAAGTTTTCCTCAACAAGACGACCTAACCCATCATACATATAAGTCGTTTTTCTTCCAATACTATCTGTCATACTTATTTTTTTACCGTCTGCTTGGTATTCATATCTTGTTTCATATGTTGTTCCAGTTTCTGGATCTTGCACTGTTTCTAACACCACTTGTCCAAGTGCATCATATGTATAACTTCTAACAATACCTGTTGGTCCTACTTCAGATAAGACTTGATTTCTTGCACTATATGTTTTGGTTGTTTCATGACCTAGTGCATCAATCACTTTCACTTGATTGCCTTCATAGTCGTACTCATATGTAGTCGCAGCACCAAATGCATCAACTTCTTTAATCAAACGATAGTTGGCATCATATTGATAACTTGTTTCAATACTTTGCCCCGAAACACTTTTACTAATCAAACCAAGTGCATTGTATTCATATTCACTTGTGATTTGACTGTTTTGTTTTTCAGCCTGTAATTGTTGTGACGGGTTATACTCAAAGTACTTTGTTATCCCTAAACTTGTTTCACTCACTTTTTGAAGACCATTATAAGCATAAGTTGTCACAACACCATTATTCGTGGTTTGACTCACTCTTCCTAAATCATCATATGTCGTTGTTGCATGATTTTGGTACTCATCAATACTTTCAACAAGTCTTCCTCTTGCATCATACACATATGTCTTTTCTAATCCTTCAAATGTTTCTTTAATGAGTTGACTGTTTTGATCATATTCAAATGTTCTTACTTGTCCAATTGGATTAATTTCCTTTACTTTTCTTCCAAGTCCATCATACTCATATTGAGTCACTCGATTCATTGCATCTGTGGTTTTAACCAACTGATTCAACACGTTGTATTCACTTGTTTGTTTATAACCAAGTTCATTCGTCGTTTCAACGATGTTACCTAACTCGTCATACTTATAGTGCTTTGTACCATAAGCGTCTGTTTCACTCACTAGTCTAGACCAACCATCATATGTATACGTTGTGATATGCCCATTTCCATTTGTTTTAGACACAAGATTACCATTACCATCATACTTGTTGTAAATGGTGTAACCACTATGTCTCTCTTCAACCACTAGCCCTCTAACATCATACACATAAGAAACACCAACACCATCATGATTGGTTTTCGTTGTTTGAACCCCTAATGCATTATTGGTATAAGTAAACGATGTACCATCACTATGACGTTCACTGATTAAATCACCATATGCATAGTCATACCAACTTTCTTTTCCATAAAGATCTTTCTCATAGGTTAATTGTCCATCTGTGTTATATTGCTTCACTTCTTCTTTGCCATCAGGATGAACAATTTTAGTCAACTGCTTATTTCCATTATACTCAAAAACAGTTGCTAAACCATTGAACCCAACAATCTTTGTAACAAGACCATTAGCGTTATATTCATATGTTCTTGTTTCCCCCAAATGATTGGTTTCACTCACAACACGACCTTGAGCGTCATAACCATAAGCTGTTGTTTGATTCAAACCATTGGTTGTACTTGTTGCTTGACCATTCGTATTAAAGGTTTTTTGTTTCTCTACTTGACCATTAACCTCTACTTTTGTTGTATAACCATAATCATCAAAATAAACACTCTTAACTTCTCCTTTAAACCCTGTTACTCTTGTAACACCTGCTTCATAACTAAAACGAACAGTTTGATTTAAAGCATCTGTTTGCGTGATAATTTTTCCTTTATCATCAAAAGTGTTTTTAACGACCGTTTCACCTTTTTCTCGATCTGTATAAGATGTCATCAAATGAGGTCCATTACCTTCATACTTATAGTTAATCGATAAATTACCTTGATCCACAAACTTAATCAAATTCCCTTTAACATCATATTGATAATGCGTTGCTGTCCCATCTGGTGCATTGATCTTAGATACGTAACCTTCTAAATTATACTCAAATGTAAATACTTTTTGACTTGCACTTGTAAACTTAACTAAGTTACCTAAATCATTGTATTCATAAGTCCATTGATGACCAAACGCATCAATTTGTTTACTCACCATTTGTCCTTTATCATCATAATGACGCATATATCCATTCTCATCTGTCACATAATAGTGATACACATCAAATGTCTCAGTTGCTTGTTTAGGTGGTTCTTCTTGATCATAGTAGTCAACATCCACAACGCGACTCTCTGTACCATTTACAACACGGTCTAATTTTAGTGTTTCACCATAAGGACTCGCATAACTACCATCCCCTTGTTTAACGAATGTAAGAATACGACCAGTACCATCAAGCAACCAAATACTGCCATCTGCTTTAAATGCTAAACGCTCTTCAATACCAAGGTTCCATTGTCTTCCAATGACTGAATCAACACCTGGATCCATACTATTATAGTGTCTTTCAATCATATACTGAGTCCCATAATCAAAGAACGTTAAATCAGTGTTACTATAATAGAAGTTTCCTGTATTTAAATTGATTGGTTCATACCCATATTCACAATGCTTATTTCGACCAAGGAGATTTAAGTCAATTAATCGCTTATCATCATCACTTAATTCTATGTAATGATAAGGTTGTCCTTGATTTTGCTTTGGGTTTCTAATGATGATCACATTGTGTTCAATAAGTAATCTGTCGATTGTATTATTGTCTCTTTGTAATCCTAACATATTGTCCGAAACACCATAAAACGCAGCAACACGGTCCATTCGATCAAACCCTTGTGATTTAAACACTTGAAATGTATCACTTTTGATCCAATCAAAATAGTCACCACCTGCTTGTTTATATCGGTATTCAATTTGGTACAAAGCATCTTTTTTGATACTATCGTTGTTAATCATCCAAACTGGCATTTGATAGTTACTTTCCAGTTTATAATATCGTTGCATACCCTCTGCAACTGGATAGAAATCCGATTGATAGTATGGGAACACACGATCACCACCAAATGCTACTGATGTACTATTGTAAACCTCTTGATTATTCGATGTGTCGAGTACACGCACTTGTACTTCAGACCCTGGTCTTGTGATACCATCAAACCCAATTGCTGAAAAAGCCATAATACCTTCATTTCTTTTGGTTACTGTAAATGGTCTTACATTTAACTTTGTTTGATGAATGTCATAGTCATTTGGAATTGGTTCTAATTTACGTGTTGTGATTGTAATGTATGGTTGATAATCGGGAGATGACATCATATTACTGTACAATCTTGCATGATTACCTACTGTACTAATTACCAAACCATGATGTGTTCCATTTGCTCCAAGTGCATACCACGCTTCCACAGCACGAGTGATGTCAAAATCAACTCGATACATGATATTCTCCGGTTTTGGATAAAAAGTAGGATCTGCAATAAGCTGATGACCAGGCCTATTGTAGTAATCTTTAAACGAATTGTATGTTACGTTCATTGGATTTGAAACATCATAATGATCTTCTGGATTAAGCATCGTGATTGTTACGACACCTTCTTCTGCATACATTTGATTTGTTTCATCATTTAAGTTAAGTGTTGCTGAAACAATCTCACGATTTCCCCCAATGAAATCTTGGAAGTTTTGGGCATTTCTTATATAAAGAAGCCCATAGTTTACCAAACTTGTACACAATACACCTGCCCCACACCCTAGCAATCCGTCATTCTCAGCATCAACATTACCTGCAATTGTGTTGTCTACTGGGTTCGTTCCACCAGGATGATAACTCAAATTTGGTGCAGTAATGACATTTGTCCCACCACTTCGAACACCAAAAAGATTGATTTGAGACTCACTTGCATTATAGGTAACGGTTCTTTCATCTATGTTTACTGGATAAGATGATGAACTTAGATTCTGTATTTGAAATTCAACAGTCGCTATGGCATCAACTACTTCAACTGTGTACTCACCTTCAACAAGTACTTTTTCTCCTTGAGCTGTTTCAACTTCTTTGATTGTTGAAAACGACACCAATTGATCATTATTTAAGAAATAAATCGTTCGCTTATCTTCACTTACTTCTATCTTTTGATCAGCATTTAACTGATATTGTTCAATCATTGGTTGACCTTCATTAACCGCTTGAATGGTTTGATACCCTTGTGTTGCGATATTAATTGATGTTTCTCTTCCATCTACATCAAATGAGATATCATCTTTAGTAACTGTTGCACCGTCCCCTATCAAAAGATTAGGTTGCTTACCTTGACTACCGGCTAACGACAAGGTTTCTTGTGTCACTTCTATTGTTCTACGTGTATTAGTAGCACTTAAAAGTACTGGATTACTCTCTTTACTTCTACCACTTCTTGGTTGAATGACAGTATTATCAATTGTTTGCCACACGCCATCAACAAGTTCATGTACCGGTTCAAGATACATGATTTGTTTTTCAACACCATCATCGTTAACATATACTTTGGTGTCTTCTGTACGTCTACTAACATCTTCTTTAAAGCCTTCAAGTGCCATTTCTTCATCCATTGTCATTTGACTTGGCTCTTTAACATTTGGCACTTCTGGTTCTTCAAATACTTGATTGTTTGGTGTGACATTTTGTTTTTCATAAATGTTTTGATTGTAGTATTTTCCTGTTGTCGCTGTTTGATCGACAATTGTGAGTGCATACATGATGTTGGTA
The DNA here is from genome assembly GCA_964632125.1 of uncultured Erysipelotrichales bacterium. GTDB lineage: Bacteria > Bacillota_I > Bacilli_A > Erysipelotrichales > CAZWEF01 > CAZWEF01. The sequence continues at coordinate 11,089 of CAZWEF010000037.1, read as the reverse complement.
CTACTAAATACCATCATGAAGCATAACATACTTAAAATGATTGTTTTGATCTTATGCATTGTCAATCACCCCTTTTACATTGACGAGTTGTTCATAATACACTTGTATTGCTTTTAGTGCATTTGCACTCTTAACTAAATCTTGGTCTTTCAGTCCTTCAATCAGTTGTCCCATTTCTGTTTCTATTGATTGATAAACCATAATCATGTTTTCAAAATCTTGATAATTCTCATATCTTGTTTTATTGATTGCAATTTGGTTTTGATACAACATGATTTGTAGTTGTACTTGATGATAAAAGCCTTCAAATTCATCAAAATACTTTGGATCACATACATCACTTAGCGTGATACTACCTGCATACGCACCAAATGCTTCCATGATTTGATCATTTGTTCTTAGATAATACTTTGGTTTTGGTGCTACAGCTTGATTTGTTTGATTCCCTTCATTTTCTGTTGCTTCTTTTGTTTCTTCTTTTGTGGTTGTTTTGGTTGGTTGTTTGATTTCTTCTTTGGTTGTTTCTTTGGTTACTTTTGTTTCTTTGTCATCTTTTTTATTATTTGGGCTACATGAATTTAGTCCAAATAAAACCCACATGATGACCAATGCAGCTGCTATTGCAGTTGTTACAAGTTTTTTAGTCATTTTGTTGTACCTTTTTTTTATTGACCAAAACAATCACACCAATCCCTGCTATTGTAAGACCAATCATACCTGTTGCTGCGACAATACCAGTTACTGGTAATGGTAATGGTTCAGGTTTTTTGATGATTAAGTAATGATTGGTATATCGGTATTGATTCATATCATAACTTACTTTTACTTCCCCTTCTTGTATCGCTTCTAATGTGATACTATGTGTCATGCCTTCACTTACTTCTTTAATTAATTTGAAATAAGCTTCATCATATATATATGTACCACCCACAATATTGGCTGTAATGGTGATTTGTTTTCCTACTTCAATGACATTATCTTTATCATTGGTTAATGTAATTTCTTCAGGATAAGCATCAATCACTGTCACCTTCATTGTTGTTTCTATGCTTGTTTGTTCATCTTGAATGGTGATGGTTGCAACACCTGGTTTGATACCAGTGATCACACTGCCTTCAAGCTTCAATTGATCTTCTGTGTCACTTGTATAAATGAGTTGAAGTGGTAGTGTCGCTGTCTCTGGCAAATAAGTCAACTCACTTAAAAGATCATAGCTTTCATCAACGGCTAAGACGATTTGTGTTGGTACTTGTAAACTTTCGATGTATTCATATGTTTCTTGTACAATAAACTTAACTTCTTTTTGTAATGGACCAGCTGTGATTCTTACAATGGCTTCGTCCCCTTCTTTTCCTAGTGTATAGTCAAGAATACCTTCTTGATTGATGGTTAAATGATCATTGATTGGATCGATTATCTCATATGCATCAATGGTTTGACTTGTTTGAATCCCTGGTATACTTGATGTCATCATGACTTCTTTTGATAAATCAAAAAAGCCTGCAACACCTGCATCTGCAAGTAAATAGTAAACATCTTGTTTGGTTGTCAGTGTTTCAATTGGTGCCCCAACACTCACTTTAATACTTGCAACAAGCTCATTGACACTCCCATATGCATAGATTGTTACAGGGTTGATGGTTGTTGGGTGAATCGCTGTTAAAATACCATCAACATAATCAACTGAAACAACTGTAGGATCAGATGATTCATAAGTAATCATACTTTGATGATTCACATCACTTAGTTCAAGTAGTGTTGTGACATCAAATTGTTCATCAATCGTTAACATCAATGTTTCTTGTTTAAACGCTAATGTTTCTAAATCACGATGACTAGGATCAACGATAATGGTCACATCACTGTAAACATCTTCTGTCACACTTTGAACACGTATGCTGACTTCATCACTTGTCCCTGTTAAAGTCACTAAACCATTTGTTATGGTTGCCGAGTCTTTTGGTTCTACAACGTATGTCACTTCTTGTGACGCTGTTTTTGGATAAATTGTTGCAGATAGTTGAATGGTTGTCTCATAGTCCCCTACAACAACTGTATCTGCAACATTTAGCTGCACATAACTTGCATCAACTGCATACAATGATATGTTTAGGGTAAAGATTAAACTAAGTATTGCAATTATTTTCATCATTTGTTTCATATATTTTCCCTCCATTTTTCACTAATGGTTTCATTATATATGAAATAACACTCTAAAACAACAATCATTCAACGTTTTTTGTATGAAGAAAAAGACATACATACGATGTCCTTTATCCTTGTGAAATACACTGTTTTAGGTTAAACATATAAGTTAACTATTTACACTTATATGATTTGCGTTTGATGATAAATGTTTTATGTTTTTTACATTAATTTTATGTCGATTAGGTGTTTACTAGATAAAACATGATGATAAATCAAAAACATGCTTTTTTGTTTGTATTAAGACATATTTAAAAACAAAATTAAAACACACCATTTGGTGTGTTATTCAAACAATTTATCACTTAAATCGACTTCTTCATTTGATGGCACAAGTTGATGGAATAAGCGTGTTCCACTAGCCTTGATCTTTTTAAATGCTTCTACATCTTCTTCTCCTACTGATACATTTTTAACGATTTCCTTTTTCCCTGCTTTAAAGGACATATTCCCCACATTTAGTGCTGGTATAGCGACCCCTGCCTCAATTAATCGAGCTGCTGACATAGGCTCTCCAAAAATAACGAACACACGTTGTGTCTCATAATTACCGTTCAAAATATTGGCTGCTGCTTTTTCAACTGTTAAGACACTTAAGTTGATGCCTGCAGGCACTGCCATTTTTAAAGTGGCCTTTTTAATATCGTCGTTTGCATGTTCATCGCTAACAACCATGATTCTTGAAGCTTTAACATGATTTGTCCAGAACGCTGCGATTTGTCCATGTATCAATCTTGCATCTACCCTAAAATACACTAATCCTTTCATCTCATTCCTCCTTAAATACATTTTATATGAAAGCGCTTTTTAATTCAAGTTAATTTTTAGGAATATACGTCTCTATTAATCTTTTCGTATTATTTTCATAATCATAGTTGATGTATCCATAATAAAGCACATCAAGCATATAAAACATCGCTGTTCTAGATGATCTAGCAGCATATCGAATATTTAACTCCTTTGTAGAAATAGTTAAATGATCATCAGATAACAACCTTAAATCATTGTCCACAAGACCTGTTATTGAGACAATATGTGTCCCTTTAGCATGTAGTATTTTAGTTAAACTAAGTAGTTGTTTGGTTTGTCCTGTATAAGAAAAGAAAACCGCAAGATGTTTATCAGTCGATAATCGAGCATTAATTTCTTGATGGTCTGCTTCAGCATGTGCCGTACAGATCTTACCCAATCGTAAAAATTTATAATAAGCATCACGAGCAACAAGGGCTGAAGAACCAACCCCATAAAAGTCAATAACTTCTGCTTCTTTGATATGTTTTATGACCTTTTCCATTGTTTGTATATCAAGTGCTTCTTGAGTCATTTGTAACGCAAGTTGATCAATTTGTAAAATCTTTTTAGAAATCGCTAAGAGATCATCTGTTTGTTCTATTTCAAGTACTTGATCAAATTCATATGCATCATTTGAGTATTGATTTAATTCCATTGCAAGTTGAATTTTTAAATCTGGAAATCCCCCAACATCAATCTTTTGACAAAGCCTAATAACCGTAGAAGGACTTGTATATGTTTCCATTGCGAGTGCTCTTGCATTCATGTTTAAAACATGATGGGGATGTTTTAAAATGTATTCTGCTATGTTTCTCTCAGAAGAAGATAAATCAGTAGCACGTCTCAGTTTTTGAATGATACTCATCATAGCCACCCAAAATGAACACATGCATGCTCTATGCCATCTTCATCTATTGATTTTGTGATATAAGTTGCCTCTTTTTTTAACTCATCTACTGCGTTCCCCATCGCAATAGCGGTATGTGCATATTGAAACATCGTAAGATCGTTTTTACCATCACCAAAAACCACAATATCCTCTTTTTTTATATTCATTTCTTTTAATAGTGCTTCAATGCCTTTTTCTTTACCAACAGTAGCAAATACAAGGCCTCCTTTAAATTCATAAGTTGGGTATTTATCCATCCATGGTTTAAATAAATCAAGGTATTGTAAGCCATGATAAATATAAACTTTATATATATCATGTTTCAAATAACTTCGTGGTTCAAGTTGATGGGTACCAAGATTCATTTCATCATCAAATGATAAAACAGCGTCATCAATCAAAGTCACATCATTGCCATGATCACTGATCATCCCCGCAGTCAATTGATGCTCATGACAAAATGCCAATAATGATTGAACAAAATCAACATCCATAGGATTAGAATAAATGCGTTCATGATTTTTGTAAGCACTGTTACCTTCACTACAAACATAATGATCAATGCCTAATAAATCAATGTATTTTTGCATAGAATACTTTGCTCTTCCTGAAGAGAGCGCAACAATATGTCCACGATCTTTTAAAGCTTGAATGGTTTTTATGGTACTTGTTGGTACATCAAATGTTTGATTACAAATGGTCAAATCAATATCAAAAAAGAACAATTTATTCATCGCTTTTCTCACTTTCTAGGTGTTTTATGGCATGGTGCATTTGTATAAGCGCTCGCTTTAAAACATGACTTGGACAAGCAATATTCATTCGAATAAAGCCTTCTCCTCCTGCAATAAAGTCACTTGCTTCAAATGCTACTTTTGCTTCACTCAAAAAAAATGCATGCAACTTATGACCCAACTTTAAATCACGACAATCAATCCATATAAGATAAGTCCCTTCAGGATAAACAACATGTAACTTTGGTAAGTTTTCTTTCATGTATGAGACAACTGTCTCAACATTTTGCCTTAAATAAACAAGCAACGCCTCTAACCACGCCTCTCCTTGATTGTAACAACTTTCAATAGCAATACGACTCATCACAGTTGGTCTTTTAACATGCAATAGCCGTGTTTTGGCAACAAATGTCTCTAAACCTTTCCCAATCACAAAAGAACCTTGGATCCCTGCTAGATTAAATGATTTTGTTGGAGAAACAAGGATAATGGCATCATCATCAATGGTAGCATATGGTGTGTAGTGATGGTCATACGTGATGTCTGCATGAATTTCATCTGAAATCACTTGAACTTTATACTTATGACAACATTGATGTAATGCTTCTAATTCATCTTTGGTCCAAACACGCCCAACTGGGTTATGTGGGTTACACAATATAAATAGCTTGATTGGATGTGTTTGAAACAACGTTTCAAGACCTTGTATATCCATTTTATATTGATGGTTTTCATAAACAAGGGGATTTAATAGCATCGTTCTTTGTTGTTGCTCAATCACTGTTTTAAACGGTGTATAAACAGGTGGTTGTACCACAATCTGGTCACCAACTTGCGTCTTAAGTTCAATAAGCAAAGCAAGTGACATGATCACACTAGGACTATAGGCCATATGTTGTTGGAAAATGTGCCACTGATAACGACGTTTAAACCACGATTGAACTGCTTCAAACATAGATGGATCAACGGATGTATAACCAAATATCCCATGTTCAATGCGCTTAGCCATTGCTTCTTTGATACAAGGCGCAAGTTCAAAATCCATGTCTGCTACCCACATTGGGATCACATCATCACGACCAAAGTGTTGGATACATTCATCAAATTTTAATGATTGAAAGCCTCGTCTATTCTTTTCTAGATCAAAGTTCATCATTGTTCCCCTTTAAGTAATACAAAACAGGCACCCCATTTTTTTCAATTGGTAAAGCATAGTAAATCGTTGTTTGTAATGAGACAACATCAAAATACCAACTATCTTGTTGTATGCCACAAAGTGTTGCTTCATTGTATACATCTTGTTCTTTTTGTCTTAAATCACGAACATTTTTTGTTTTGCGAATGGACAATAACAATTTAACTATTTTTGGTTCTTCAATCATTGATTGAATCGTTGCCTCAAGACGATCTTGTCTAGCTTGACTCATGCCCTCACCACGTATTTGTCCTCTAATACCGCAATGTTCATTCAAGGGATAAACCTTTAAGCTTAACAATGGTTGAGGATTGGCTAAATAGAGTTGAAATAACTCTTGTTTAGTGACTGCATGATGCAAGGCATACATACGTTTCATTCGCAAAATCCCCATACTTAACAATATACCCAAAACACTTACCAAAAAGAGACCAAAGACAAACCAAGATGATTGTCTTGCAAACACAAATAAAATACCAAAAAGCAAAATAATCAACAAAAGTGTTTTCATTGCTGTTTCTTTTAGTTGGGTTTCAATGGGTGACATTAAGACATGTTCATTGAAATAAGTTTGATTCATTAGTTGGTCTTGATCAATCATTTAATTCACGCTCCAATGCTTGTTTACTTTTCAAAAACATGATGCCTGTTGTTAAAGGCAAAATCGCTATAGCAGCAAAAAACAACAATGTCATGTCAACCCCAAATGTACGAATAAAGAAACCCGAAAGGATTGGTGTAATCAACATAGGGATACCAACATAAATAGACAATGCAACGGTTTGGCCACTTGAACGAAGTCTTGGTGGTGTCACATCATCAACAAGTGTCTTACTTGTAATCATGATTAAAGGGAATGTTAAGCCTTGTAAAATGGCTACCAACACGATGGCTTCAGGTGTTTGCACCCATGCATATAAGGCAAATCGAATCATATAAACGAAGGTCCCAAACATCATCAGTTTCCAATCACCAAATCGTTTAATTAAATAGCCACCAATAAAAAACAATGGCAACTCAACAAAAGCTTGAAGAGACCATCGAGAAGCCACAATGGCTTCAGTCCCACCAAGTGCAATCATTTTATCAACTGTTGTGTAAGTATCTGCCGTTGCAATCATGTTGATAAATAGAAAAGTTATGAGAATAAGGACATATGGTTTTGAATGAAAGAGTTGTTTGATTTCACTGATATGCACATTGGTACCGTCCGTCACTTTATGTGCATCCTTCATACCAATAGAAAGTCCTATACTTACCAAGCTTAAAACTAAAAAGGCATATGAAATAATACCATAACCATATTGTTTAATAAGCATTGCTGCAATTGGGGTTCCAATCATCCACCCAATAGCACCAAATGCACGAATAAAGCCAAATCTTAGTCTTGAGTCTTCATCTGTTTCAAGTGACCATGAATCTTGTACTGCTGTGGTAACACGAAACATCCCTAAAACAAGAGACGTAAAAATCATATGCATAAAAAACAATTGTTGCGTGATTTGAAACAAGAACATGGCTGACAAAACAAAGACAACTGTTGCAGCTTGATAAAAGACCTTAACTTGTTTAAAGCGATCACATAAAAATCCAATCAAAAACTGACCAACAATTGCAACCAACGCTCCCCCTGAAAACATCAAACCTCTAAGGAAAACATCATAGCCAACTTTCTCTAAAAAAGTTGGAATAAAAGCCCCTGGAAAAGCAAATGAGAAATAAGAAACCAAATACAAGACACTTAACTTGAGTCGATTCTTAGACATGTTTTGTCCCCCTTTTAGTGTGTGCTACAATATACTGATAGACCTGTGCAGTTGCAATGGCATCATTTAACCCGCGATGACCACCAGGTTTAATATTCAATGACTGGCAAATTGTTGTGAGTTTGTGATTTTTAAGTGTTAAGTAAGTTCTTGATAAACGAAGTGTATCTAAGTAATCACAGTTTAAAACAACGCCAAGATGAATCAAACAAGCATCATAAAGAAAATTTAAATCAAATGACACATTATGACCAACCATCACATCTTGACCCAAAAAAAGCAAAAACAGCACAAGTGCATCTCTAATATCCATCCCCTCAAGTAACTGATTATTGGTAATCCCTGTTAATTGCGTAATAAAAGGAGATATTGGTTTTGTTGGACGAATCAACACTTGGAATGTATCAATGAGTTGATGCCCACGATACTTAGCAGCACCAATCTCTATGATTTCTCCATCAGGTGTATTAAGTCCGCTTGTTTCAATGTCTACAACCACATAATCATCAATAAATGTTTGAATATATTTTCCTTTTTTTCTTGTATATGACTCCATTATTTCACCTAATTGTATTATAACATAGTTATGTTAAAAAACACATGACTATCAAAAATTAAAAATAATGTCAAAAAAAGGCACCCAGTGCCTAATCAACTTTTGGTAATAAAATACTCACAATAAATAAATCACCATTAATATCTAACTTTAACTCACCATGCATCAACTGAATCAATGAAGATGCAATAAATAACCCTAATCCATGACCCTCTTGAGATCTTGATAAATCACCTCGAACAAATTGTTCCATTAATGTTTGTGGATCAACATTCAAAGCTTGGGCTGAAATATTCTTAAGTTCAAATCCAATTCGATCACTCGTCTCATAAAAAGTTCCATAAACACGTGTCCCTTCCATTGAGTATTTAACCACATTAACCAATATATTTTCAAGTACTCGATACAAGTAACGGCCATCTGCATGAACCAAGGTTGTATTTGATTTGACATCAACCAAATAATTTAATGTTTTATCTTGGAATCGCTCATCTACTTCACTGTATGCTTGATTCACCAATTCCACAAAATCAATATCAGTGATGTCCATTTCCACACTACCTGAGCCAATTTTACTTGCTTCAATTAGATCATCAATCAAACTCTTTAACCGCAATCCTTTTTGATCTAAAACCCCGACATAGTCCTTAAATCGCTCATCTTCAATGGGCAGTTGTTTAAGCAAATCAACATAGTTGATGATGCTTGTAAGTGGGGTTTTAATGTCGTGAGAAACATTGGTAATTAAGTCTGTTTTAAGCTTCTCTGATTTCATTTTATCTTCAACTATTTCTTGAACCCTTAAATCATTTTGTTCTCTTGAATGTCTTACTTGCTCAATATATGGGGGCAAAGTCAATTGAGTAAAATCAGCTTGATCGTCTGTCGTGAGATAGAAAAAATAATTAAACTGAAGAGAAACAAGAATTAGGATAGAAGAACTTAAGGCAATGATAACTACTACCCAAGGAACATATGAAATAAGTATCAAGTTGGTAACAAACAATGCGACAAGAGATCCCATCAATAGCACCTTAATATAAAATGATAGGTATCTATGGTTGAGTGCATGTAGTAACAATAAATTATATCGTTTTGTTTTGAAGCGTTGAATGCATGTTCGAATACCAAACATTACACTAAAATACATCGCAATTGTTGTCAAAAAATAATCAGCTACTGGCACAGGAGACCAATAATAATAACCCCCTGTATCAGAGTAAGTGAGACCACTATCATATCTCATTAATTTAGCTAAATGAAGATAAAGCATCATAAGAAAAAAAGCAATACCCAATACAAAGACCAAGTCGGACGCTTCTAATATAGTATTTGTTTGTTTATTTAAGTGTTTTGTCCAAAAGCGTATTATGACTAGACTCATGATGCTTAATACTAAAAAGAAAAAGAGTGATAAGAAAGTCAGCATTGTTTCTGAATTTGTATAGCTACTATAGGAAAAAAATGTGTATGCACCAACTAATATAAAAGCAATAACTAAATTTCTTTTCTCAATGTTTTTAGACAATTTATCCATCTATCTTCACCACCTTATAACCTAATCCATAAACAACTTTTAAATAACGTGGTTCTTTAGGATTAAATTCAATCTTTTCTCTAATGTGTCGAACATGAACAGAAATGATGCGACCAACATCGTATGCTGGTTCATTCCATACTTGTTCATAGATTTGATCAGCTGAAAACACTTGATTCAAGCGACTCATGAGTAAACGTAAAATATTGTATTCAACTGCTGTCAATTGAATGATGTCGCCACTTCTTTGCACTTCTTTTTTTTCATCATCTAAGACCAAGTCACCTGTTACAAAAACATGTTCACTAACTTGTGGTAATGAATGAAACATGGTATAACGTCGGATATGGGCTTTGACACGTGCAATGAGTTCAACTGGATTAAAAGGCTTTGTAACATAGTCATCAGCGCCTATCGTCAGTCCAAGGATGCGGTCCGTATCTTCACTTTTCGCGCTTAAAAAGATAATCGGTACATGAGACTCTTTTCTTATCTCAACAGCTGCTTGAATACCATCCATGATGGGCATCATGATATCTAGTAACACAAGTTGAACATCATGTTCCTTAACCAAATCAACTGCTTCTTTTCCATTAGATGCTTCCATGACTTCATAGTTTTCTTGTCCTAAATAGATTTTTATGGCTTGTCTAATTTCTCTATCATCATCACATACAACAATACGACTCATGTTCTCACAACCTTTCTTAAATCCATTATAAACTGACAATATTAATGATGTCGACCTTAAATATTAAGAAAATACAAAGTTAAAATGAAAAAAGAGGTACCAACCCCTTTTCTCTATTTAATTGTTCAAACACCATCATGACCCGTCATGCATAACGTGCATTAACTGATTAAAGTTGTTGCTGGTGATGATCTCTTTATAGAATCATCATTCATTTGATTGTTGAAGTCTAGGACTTATGATACTTTGTACAATTCAAATAAATAATCATTGATATAAAGCCATGGTGTTTGTTCACTTATGTGCGCTCATAAGTGATGTATCTATAGTTTTATTATAAAACGAGAGGCTTGCTTTGTCAAATCATCTCATTCATAATAAACATAGGAGGTGGCTTATGACAAATCGATTTGAGTCCATATCTCAAGTAGTAGATAGTCTTATTTCAAGTATTCCGGATAAACAAGCACAAAAAGAAGCAACCATACATTTATATGGTGTAAGTGAGTTATGTGTTTTCCTTTCTCTTCAACGACATTTAGATCCAGAGCTTGCGGCGATTGCTGGATTGTTACATGATCTTTATCGTTTTTTAAAACCAGATGCGTCGTTTCATGCAAAACTTGGTTCTGTTTATGTCTTGAATATGTTTCATAAAGAGGCTTGGCTAAGTGACAAGGATGCTGAGCTTATTTCCCAAGCAATATTTCATCATAGCGACAAG
>CAZWEF010000036.1:0-16650 GCA_964632125.1 uncultured Erysipelotrichales bacterium | reverse complement strand
CAGCTCGAGATCCAACAAACTCAATGCTTGCATTCGCATTACTTTTAATATCAACAGCATTACCCCAGTCATAAAGAGCTGGTCCATTGCCATTAACCATACGTAATCTAGCGTTGCTATCAATTTGGTAGACCTGCGTTACACCATAGCTATCTTGTACCCCTTCACCATCTGTTACCTTATGCAGATAAACATCTGAGCCTTCATGAAGATTGAATTGTTTCCAAGGAAAGAATACTGGATAACCGTTGCTTCCTTCTATATCAGTCACTGAGTTTTTACCAAAATGAACAACAGCATCTGCTGCACCAGTACTATCCCAAAACGTTGCTGCTCCATCGACTGAAGCATTGATGGTGTAATTAGAGTTTTCTTCAAAAACAACTAACTGAAGTGCTTCCATAAAATCGTCGTAGTGTCTTAAGAATTGACCTGTATTTCTAAAGAAAACGCGGTTGTCTCCTTGACCAGAAAGAACGTGAGCATACTTATTACCAGTTGTAATGTTCACTTTATCCATAATTAAATCCCAGTTTGCACTACCACCTTGTACAAGATTCCCTGTGTTATTGGTTCCTGTTTTAACAAAAGAAATGTTTTTCAAGTGAAGTGTTGTTGGAACAGTTGCATTATTTAACTTGAAAAAGTTTGTACTTGAACCAAGATGTGAAATGGTAAACCCACCACCATCAATTTGTAAACTACGTGTTAACGTATAACCGTTCATCGCTGTATCATCAGCTGATACAAATGTTAAATTGTTTGTCAAAACGATACGTGAGATGGCTGCATTTTTATAAGCTGCAATAAAATCAGTCACAGTCCCCACTGTCGCTGTGCTTCCAGCCGTATATGCTACTTCACTTCTAACCGTTGGTATTGGTAGCATTGTAAATTGATTTGCAGCACTCAAAGTTTGACCTTTTTGATTTGTGATCAACAAGGTCGATAGGACCATAAAAACGGTAACCATTACCTTTAAACTGCTTTTCATTTTTGTATGTAGTGTATTCATTTACTTCCTCCTATTTAAATCTCAATATGCATATGTACTTTGGACAAAAAAAAGACCGATGTACATAAATTACATAAAAGTCATAATTGAGATATTATTTACACATTAATCATATCATAAACATTATCACATCTCAAGCAAAATACATTGATTTGTTTTATAGTTTATGTGTTAATTATTGTTAAATATTAATTCAATATGAATAGTAATAACTTATAGTATTATAAAAGCGCTTTCTAGTAATGAATAGTTTTAATGTTTTATAAAAAATGTGATAAAATACAATAATTAAAACCGCTATCGTTTTATTTTTTTTAAAAGTAATAGCCTACAAATACAGCTAACAAAACACATCAAATATGTATATCAAACTTATAAGATTTTATTTCCAAGCAATGCTTACTTACCTAATATGAAAAAAACCAACAACGCTCAATTAATACCTGTTGTCAGCTCTTATCATCCTAATTAAAAAAGCAGCAAAATAATATGAATTACATCACACTGCTTTTCCCCGATTAAAATTTCTCCATAATAATACAAGCAAAAACCCTAAAACATAGCCGATAAGATCCATCGCATCAAACGTTGTTCCAAAGATTACTCGAAGGAAAGTGACATGAGATAATTGAAGGTATTCAAGAATCCTCACAAGTTGTAAGAACTCGATGCCAACAGCAGTCAGTAACACAGCATAAGGAAGCCACGGCTTTTCACCTATGAAAATAGCCAATAGAAAATAAAACCAGGGAATAATGAGAATGTCTCCTCCGTATAAACGTAACCAATGTGTCCCTCCCCAAAGAACAAGGGCTATTTCAATGCAAGTAATCAGTATGAATAAGCCTATTTGTTTTTTCTTCATGTTTCCCTCCCGTTTAAACGTCACGACATTTAAATAGAACCTTTCTTATTGCCCATAACTTGAAAAAAACTGATCACGAATGGTCAGTTTTAATTTCACCAGCTTTAGTTAATGCATACTTGCTAATCGCAGGTCCAACGAGTTCATAGATAAGCGTTGCACTTAAAGTAACAGCTCGTATCGTCCCTGCATACTGTGGTACAACTTGCGAAGCTGCAAGAGACAACCCAATTGCCACGCCCGCTTGTGGGATAAGACAAAGGCCTAAATACTTCTTAATTTTATGAGATGCATTTTTTATGCTTGCACCAACATATGCACCAAGTACTTTACCTATAACTCGGAAAATCATATAAACTGAACCAACTAGTCCAATTGTAGGTAATACTGCAAGTTCAAGTTCTGCGCCACTCATAACGAAGAATAAGATGAAAATTGGTGGTGTAAATGCTTCTATTAAACCAGCCACTTCTTCATGATCTTTATATAGGTTTGCAACAGCTGCCCCCATACTCATACAAAGCAAAAGACCTGATAGTTCAAATTGTGATGCAAGACCAATACCTATAAGCACAAAAGCAACAATAATTGATAATTTGATGCCTTTTCCTTTTAAATAATTCAATGGTAATACCAACACAACTCCAAGTAAAACACCCATTCCAACAGAGAAGAATATATCAATAAATGGTTTCATAATTGTTTCTAAAATAGAAACATCAGCACCCTGAAGTGATGTTGCAACAGCTGCTGCAACACCAAACAAGATCAATGCAACTGCATCATCAATAGCCACAACCGAAAGCAATGTCTCTGTGACTTCTCCACGTGCTTTATATTGATTGATAACCATCACTGTAGCAGCTGGTGCTGTTGCAGCTGCAATGGAACTCATCACAAGTGAAAACAATAATGGTTGACCAAACGCCATCATCGCACCAAACACAACAACAACCGCTAGTAATGCTTCAAAAACTGCAATCACAATTGGTAGTGTACCAACTCGTTTAAAATATGAAAATTTAAATTCTTGCCCAATGGAAAAAGCAATAAACCCTAATGCGACTTCTGGCATAACTTTAAGTGTGCTTAAGGTTTCATGGTTAATGAGGCCAAGTAAAGATGGGCCAATAATTAAGCCTGCAACTAAGTAACCTGTAACATGTGGTAGTTTCACCACTTTAACTGCGGTACCAAGTAAGATACCTGCAACAATCATCATACCAACACTAATCAATTCATTCATTATGTGACAACCCTTCCACTTGATCGATATCCAATGTGAACATGATACCAGTATTTGGTTTACTCAAACCACCTGTGACTTTATTGATTAGAACTGATAAGTCTTTAACTCTCTCTTTTTCTAATACCATTAAAATTGTTTTACTTTCAGATTGACCACTGTTTAAAACCAACTTTAATGACCCTAGAAACCCTTCATCATCTAACTGACTTAAACTACCTACCAAGCCAGCACTATCAATAATCGTTGCGCCAAAAAAATCTTCATCGGCTAATTGTTTAAGTAATTCTTGAAAAACACTTAGCTTGTTTAAAATAATGACTGCTAATTTCATTTGTATCCTCCCCTTCAACAATATAATTATACGCCTTTATTATCATTTGTAAATCTATTTAATCTTTTTTTTACCTGTTATTTGAATAAAAACGATAAAAAGTCAAAAAAATAAGTGCAATAACACTTATTTAATAAAATCTATTTTTATATTTCCATTTGATGTCTCTGCACTCAAGATAATAGTCCCAGTGTTTGTTTCAACTAAATTGGAATCTCCAAAAGATGTTTCACTACGCACTTGGAAATCATCAACATCTCCAATAATCGTTCCTTTTATTGATCCATTCGATGTTTTAAGCCAAATCCCTGAGTCAACTTGTACTTGTTCAAAACCAATAGGACCATTGCTTGTTGTTGCTTTTAATGTTCTTAATTTTGCTGTGTCTAACATCAATTTACCATTAGAGGTTTTAATTTCAACATCCTCTGCTACGATATTGCTCACTTCAATTAATCCATTGCTCGTCTTAGCAGTTAATTGTTCTTTGACATTCATCTCCTCTAGATAAATCACAGCATTTGATGCACCAATGTCCAATGATGTTGCTTGAACACCCTTCAACTCAATTTTCGCATTCGATGATTCAATGTCAATATGACCTCCTGTTAAATACTCACCTGATATCTTTGCATTACTTGTTTCAATCTCGATATCACCAACAAAACCATTAGGAAGTTCAATCACCATTTCTGGTATTTCATATGATTTCCAATTAAACCCTATAAAGTCTAAAAATGAATGTTTTGATTTTTTAACCATTTTAAATGATATGCCTTCGTTTATATCATACCATTGACGATCACTTTCAAAATAAGTAATATGGATTTGTTCATCTTGACTTTCTTTGATTCTAATTGGCATTAAATCATCATGAATAGTTAGAGATGTTATTTTTGGATCTAAGTGAATTGTATGTTCCGTGTATGTATCTTGCTTTGATGTTGTATAACGGTTGAAATCAAACCCTGTAGTAAATGCACTGACAAACATCAAGCCAACACCTAGTATAAGTAAAATAAAGCCATTTTTAATTGGAATTTTCATTGTTTTCCCCTTTCTTAAACAACAATTTTTTGATACTTCTTGTTACTGTAACAGGCAGTGAAATAACACTTTTAATGATTGATGAAACGGATTGTAGCAATAATAGAAATAATCCTATTGATGCCAAAGTACTACCTAAATATCCAATTGCGACAAGTAAATCGCCTTGAAAGATAAAGTATCCAGAGGCAAATAATGATGCTATCCCAATGATTATCAATGATCCATAAATAGCAATAATCCCTACTAAAATACCAATCAAACCCATATACAAACCAAACAGCGTTGCAGCAAACCCAATCAACATTGGTAGCCAAAAAGGAAATGATATAATGGCAAGCACTTTCCAAAGTGTTTTGTTTGATGCATTTTGATGACTTTCTTTGACTGTATTACCAATAAGCTTTGTAAATGGTAAATTAAGTCTCATTTCTTCCACAATAAGTGCGACCTCTCCAAGCGAAGCAACAGCTTCTTCTTCAGTTAATCCGTCTTCCATCCGATCTGCAATGGCCTCTTCATAAAAGACTTGTGCTCTTGAAATTTCTGCATACGAGAAGCCTTTCATCTCATTTGCAAGTAGATTTAAAAATGTTTCTTTATTCATGATGTCCCTCCTCTATAAAATGCAATACTTTTGCAACCTCATCCCACTCTTGTAAAAACGATGTAATTCTTGTGATGCCTTTAGATGTAATCTTGTAATATTTTCTTAAACGACCATTGTGTTCAACTGAAAATACTGTGATGCATTCTGAAGCTTCTAATCGTTTTAAAATAGGGTATAACGTTGACTCAGAAATTGGAATATAGTTTGAGACATCTTTAATCAATTGATAACCATATGAATCTGATTGTGATAAGAACTTTAGCACACAAACTTCAATTAATCCTCTTTTTAGTTGTAGGTCCATAATACCCTCCCTTCAACAATATTATACATTATATAGTATCATATGTCAACAAATAAAAACATTAAGTTTCCTTAATGTTCTTACTTTTCTTTTTAGCTGCTTTAGCTTGTTGAATCATTTCGTTTTCTTTCACGCGATATGCGATGATTGTTTCAATTAAAGATTCAGGCACTTCTTGATCAAATCCAATATGAAAACCACTCTTATTACACGTGTACTGCGTTGCTAAGTCTTTAAACAAGTGCATATCACCACTTCCGATAAAAAAGCCAACATGGTGTTTAAACCCAGCAAAATGGACAAGATGTCCTTGATATACATAGGTTGGCATACCCCAACTAATGGTAGTTGTTGTTTCTTTGGGTACATAGCGTTCGATCACTTGTTTTACTTCACGTAGTTTTGTTTGTGTTTCTTTTGAAAACGTATCAATGTAAGCTTCTATGACATCCATCATATTCCTCCAAAGTAGAAAAGGGGTGAACCCCCTTTCTACGATTCAAATTTTCGATTACGTTTGTAAACAATCATTAACCCAAATCCACTAAACATCAATGCCATACCAATTATACTTAAAGACGATGTTTGTCCAGTATCTGGTAAATCTTGATAAAGAATGGTTGCTTTAACTGTAATTTGAGGGTTATATTTAAAGGTTACAAAACGTGCTTTCTCTTTGTTTGTGATGCTTTCTTTTTCAATTGTAAGTGATGGATTTAAAACTTGTTCACCAGTTTCTTTACTATAAACAGCGACTTTTGCTAATGATTTTATTTTAGCATCATCTTTGTAATCCTCAAAACGAATCGTAAAATCATGTGCTGTTATAATATATGAACCATCAACCACATAATGCCCATCATTCACTAAGACCACGCGACGTGCTTGTGCTTTATTTCCTTGGGAATCACTTACTTCATAAGTTAACACATAAATACCTGCTTTTGCAACATCCACTTCGCCTGTGATAATGACTTGTGCTGTTAAATCACCATCTTCTGCATCTGTTGCTTTTACAAGTGACATTGGATCAAATGTTTCATTTAACGATAATTCCGTGAATGCTTCCACTTCAATCACTGGCATTTGCCCTTCAATAACTGTTGCAAGTACGTCTTTTACTGTTGAAAGTTCGTTGACTAGATTAATTGCAATTGTATACTTGCCAGCAACGTTGGTATATCCACCATTTGACCAAACTTGTATTTCTTCATCAACCACTTGTCCTGTTGCTTTATCATAAACAACTGGATGCGCATTGGCATTAATATCTATTAATGCATCTTGTACATCATCCTCTGAGATGACATAATCATGTGCTTGTAAAATATATCTTCCACCAACTACAAAGCTTCCATCATTCACCAAAACAATGCTTGTAGATGTTGCTTGGTTACCATCTTTGTCAGTGATTTGGTAAGTAACCACATAAATACCTGCTTTTGAGACATCCACTTGCCCCGTAAACGTTACTTTCGAGGTCAAATCGCCATCCTCTAGATCTTCTGCATGAACACCTTGCATGATATCAAATGGTGCATTCATTGTAAGTTCAGTAAATGCCGGTGACTGAATTGTTGGTTTTTCACCATCTATAACTGTTGCTAATATTGTTCTTGCAGCAAAGACATCATCTAATACTTGAATACGAATTGAATAAACACCAACGACATTGGTGTAACCACCTAAATCAGTTGCAACAACAGGTTTGTCTAATACAGCACCTGTATCGCGATCATAAACAACAACGTTTGCACGAGATTGTATCGCTGATTGAGTAACATCTACTTCACTTACTCTTAGTGTAAAGTCTTTCGCTTGAATCACATGTTTCAAACCAACAGCATAACTTCCATCATTGATTAGAACCATTTGTTGTTTTGTGACTGTATTACCATCTTGATCTGTTACTTCAAATTTAACTGGATAAAAGCCTGCAACACTTGTGTCAACTTGATGTGTTATCACGACTTGACTAGTTAAATCGCCATCTTCTTGATCTTGCGCTATCAAGCCAGCAGTTGGGTCATAGGTACCATTTAAATCAACTGGTCTAAATGGAGGCACTGTGATTACAGGTAATTCACCTGTTTCAACAGTTGCAATAACTGTTGTGGTCGTCGTAACATCTCCAGTGATTGTAAGTTGAATACGATATTGACCTGGTTGAGCTTGATAAGGATCAATGAGTGTCACCGTGATTGGTTGACTGATTGCTTGACCTGTTGTTCTATCATAAACCTCTACTTTTGCATCACTAATAATAGATGCATCTGCTGTATTCACTTGACCAACACGTTTAGTAAAGTCTAGTCCTCTAATGATGTAATGATCGCCAACAAAATATGTGCCATCATTAACAACCACAACTTCATCAGCCATCGCCATGTTTCCATCTTGGTCTACGACTTCATAATGCATGACATAGACTCCTGGTTTATGTGTGTCAACTTGTCCAACAGTATACACACCGCCAATGAGATTGCCTGACTCTGTATCAGTTGCTGTCACACCATCCATTGGATTATAGGCACCATCTAAATTCACTTCCACTAATGCTGGTACCACAAGCGTCGGTGAGATACCTTTAACAACATGGGCAACAATCGTTTTTTGTAGTGTCGGTTCATTTTGAAGACCGATGATGATATTATAATCACCAACTGCCGCTTGGTAGCCACCTAAATCAACGATGTTCAATGGTTCATCTACAAGTTGTCCAGTCAATTTATTGTAAACTTTTGCATTGGCTTGTGTTAACACAACTTGTGTATCAACATTTACCTCACTTTTTCGTTTAGTAAAATCAGTTGCTTGTAAAATGAAATCTGTACCCACAACGTATGTACCATCATCAACAAGCACAACACGTGTCACTTCAGCTACGTTATGATCACTATCCATGACCTCATATGTTAAAACATAAACACCAGCGGTTGATGTATCAACTTGTCCATGGATTGAGATTGCATTAGTTAAGTCTAAATCTTCAGAATCAAATGCTGTAACACCACTACTTGGATCAAATGGATCATTCACATTGATTTGAGTGAAGGTTGGTGCATTTAATTGTGGTAAGTCCCCAGCAACAACATGTGCAGTGATTGTTTTAGTGGCTAGTATGTCACCAAATACAGTTAATGTTATTGGATAGTCATTAACAATTGGCCCATAGTTACCAATCAAAGCAATCGCCATACCTGAAACTTCAAGTCCAGTCGCTTTACTGTAAACCTGTGTTTGACTTGCTTGTAGAACTGCTGATTGTTGTGGCGATACTTCACTCACACGTTTTGTGAAATCAATGCCACGTATCACGTATTGAAGCCCTACTACATAGCTACCATCATTAACCAAAACAACCTGTGAAGCTGTTGTTTGATTGAAATCGCTATCTAATGCAGTATAGTTAACAACATAGACGCCAGGTGTGTTGATATCAACTGTAGAAACATGTGAATAGGTAATACCTGCATCTTCTACGTCTGAGACACTGACATTTGTTGTTGGATCAAATGATGAATTAACCGCTACTTCAGTAAATGCTGGAACTAAAAGAACTGGTGCAAATCCAGAAATGACATTTGCTTGAATGATTTTTGATACTGTTTCATTTTCAACTCTTAGCGTAATTGAATAAGTTCCAACACTTGCTTGGTAACCACCAAGATCATCAATCACAACTGGTTGAAGTGAAACAAGTCCTGTGGTTTTATCAAATACTTGAACCTGACTAGCAGTCAATACTGCGTTAGTACTCGTATCAACTTGACCAATTCGTTTTTCAAAACCAGTTGCTTTTAATATATACTGGTTTCCAACTGTGTATGTGCCATCGTTCACAAGAATGATTTGTGTTGCTTGTGCTAAGTTCCCATCTGCATCCTGTACTTGATAATCAATGCGGTAGAGGCCTGCAGTACTTGTATCTAATACACCTGTTGATGTCACAGCCGGTGTTAGATTACCATCTTCATGGTCACTTGCAACAACCCCAATCATGATATCAAATGAACTATTAATTGCAACAACAGCAAAGCTTGGTGCAAGAAGAGTTGGATTGTTACCAGCAATAACTTGTCCATTTATGTTAATGGTCGCATCATCAACTCCTAGTTGAATTGGATAAGTATTGACAATATTTGTATAGCCACCATCATCTAAAACATTAATTGTTTGTACTGTTTCTAAGCCTGTTGATTTATCAAACACTTTTGCATTTGCTGCTTGAATGATTGCAACTGGTGTGGTATCAACTTGGCTCACACGTTTGGTAAAGCTATGTGCTTGAATGACATAGGTTGTACCAACTACATAAGAACCATCATTAACTAGAACAGTTTGACTTGCCGTAGTTACATTGCCATCCACATCTATGATTTGGTAGTAAACGGTATAAAAACCAGCCACATTTACATTCACTGTATTGATATGAGTCATTGAAGAGGTTAAATCACCTTGTTCAATGTCAGATGCGCTCACACCAGCCATTGGATTGAATGAACCATTAAGTGGTACTTCAGTAAATGTAGGGGAAGTGATTGTCGGCGAATTGCCACTTATTACATGTGCATTAATGGTTTTTGTTGCTTGAGGATCACTTGCAACTGTGTAGTCAATTGGGTAATCACCTACAATAGGTGCATATGACCCTTTTTCGACTAAAACTGGCAAAGTCATAATCTCACCTGTTGCCTTACGATAGACACTAACAGAACCGTCAACAAGCAACGCTATGTCACTTGTATTCACTTGGCTTATTCGTTTTGTAAAGTCAAGTGCACGAATAACATATTGATTACCAACTTGGTAACTTCCATCATTAACAAGTACAACGCGTTTGAATGTTGTGGTATTTGAATCACTGTCAGTTGCTTGATAGGTTAATGTGTAGAATCCTGGTGTACTTGTATCCACAACGCCAGTAACAATCAAACTAATACTTGGGGTTTCAACATCTGTAACACTCATATCATCCATAGCATTGAACGACTCGTTTAAATCTATTTCCGTGAAATCCGGACCAGTAATGATTGGTAATTCACCTGCAACAACAGTTGCGACAGTTGTTTTATGAGCAAGTGGATCTGCAACAACACCAATTTCGATGTTATACGTTCCGATTGTTGCTTGATAATTACCATAGTCTGTGATTTCCAATGGTTGCGTTGTAGGGTCACCTGTTGCTTTTTCAAACACCTCTACGCCAGCTCTCGGGATAACACCTGATGGTGTTGCTTGCACATCACCAACTCGTACACTAAAATTAATTGTTCGAATGATGAATTGATTTCCTACGACATAGGTACCATCATTGACTAATACTACTTGACGTGCAGTGACAAGATTGCCATCTGTGTCAATCACAGTGTAGTCAATGCTATAAACCCCTGCGATTGTTGTGTCAACCCCACCATATTGTAAAATGGCTGCACTTAAGTTGCCATCTTGTGCATCAAATGCACTAACACCATCAAGTGGATCAAACGATTGCCCTACTAAAATTTCCCTGAATGCAGGTACAACTAGTGTTGGGTCGTCCCCTTTAGATACGACTGCATTAATATCTTTTGTTGCAGTTGAATCTGCTGAAGCTTGGAATTGAATGTTATAAGTTCCTACGCTGGCAGTGTAACCACCTTTACTTGTGATTACCACTGGTTCGTTCACTTCTATACCTGTCGCTTTGTCATATGTGTGGACATGACTTGCTGCAAGAATCGCTGCATCACTTGTGTTCACTTGTCCCACTCGCAAAGCAAAATCACTCGCTTTAATCACACGCGTTGCGCCAACCACATAGGTACCATCATCAACAAGCACGATTCTTGTTAGGGTTGTAACGTTGTGATCTTGGTCAACTACCTGATAAACAACGGTATTAAATCCTGGAGTTAACACATCAACTGTTCCGTTGACTGTGATGTTAGCTGTGACAACCCCATCTTCAAAGTCAAATGCTGTAACACCATCCATGACATCAAATGGTTGATTGATTGGGATGGTTGTAAATGTTGGCGCAACAATACTTGGTGCTTGGCCGCTCAAAACAGTTGCCATGATATTTTGTATCGCTAATAGATCACTTGTTACATAGATTTCAATTGGATAAGCGCCTACTTCATCTCGATAATTACCAATATTATTAACCGTTACTGGTACAGCAACCTGTAAACCTGTTGTTCTATCATATACACGTGTTTGGCTTGCATTCATAATAGCCAAGTCCGCCGTATCAACTTCGCTTACGCGTTTAGTAAAATCCTTCGCAGTTAAAATGTATTGATCTCCGATGACATAGCTACCGTCATTCACAAGCACAACCCGAGTATGTGTTTGCGCATTACCATCACTATCAGTCACACTGTATGTTAACACATAGACACCTGCTAGAGTTGTATCAACTGTTCCCGTCACAACAATTGACCCAAATAAGTTACCATCTTCTGCGTCTGTTGCACTCACACCTGCAAGCGCATCAAATGTTGCGTTTAGTGCAACTTCATTGGCAGTTGGTACCACCAGCACTGGTGCTTGTCCCGAGATTACAGTTGCAGTAAAGGTACGTGTTGCTTGTGTATCACCTTCAACATGCATGGTTATCGCGTATTGACCAATCACAGGTTGATAGCCACTTGTTTGGTCTAAAACAAGATCAACATCAACTGGTAAACCTGTAAGTTTACTATAAATGATCGACCCTGAAGCAAGTTCAATACCTGCTTGTGTTGTATCAACTTCACTAATTCTTTTTGTGAAATCTGTTGCATGGAGGATATAGGTAGATCCAACTGTATAAGTACCATCATTGACTAAAACAATTTGAGATTTAGTTTCTAAATTACCATCACTATCTTGCACTTGATACGTGATGATATTGACCCCTGAAACAGTTGAATCAACAGCCCCAGATACTTGAATTTGGCCATTTAAACTACCATCTTCATTGTCAGTTGCATCAACCCCATTTAATGGATTAAACGCTTGATTTAGTGTTATTTCTGTAAATGCTGGCACAGTTAAAACTGGCGCATCACCTGCTACAACATGTGCTACTATTGTTCTAGTCGCTGCTAAATCTGCACTAACCTGCAATGTGATATCATAATCACCAACTGTGTTAACATAGCCGCCTGTTGAAGTCACTTGTACAGGTGTACTAACTTCTAGCCCTGTTGTTTTACTAAATACTTTTACTTGGCTATCACTAAGTATTGCTGCTGCATTTGTATTAACTTGTGATTTTCTTTTCGTAAAATCTTTAGCTTGTAAAATATATTGAGCCCCAGTAGTGAAGGTACCGTCATTCACTAAAACAACTTGAGAAGCAGTTGCAACATTACCATCACTATCAGTCACTTGATATTGGACTACATAAACACCAGCAACTTGTAAATCAACAGGATTAGTTACCACAATGTTGCTTACTAAATTACCGTCTTCTGAGTCTAAGGCAGTCACTGTTGCCATTGGATCAAATGATCCATTAACAGCAACTTCTGTAAATGCAGGTGCCGTTATGACTGGTGCATTTCCTGATAAAACAGTTGCTTGAATGGTTCTTGAAGCTAAAGGATCCGCAACAACGTACAACCCAATCGCATAAGTTCCCGCGACATTGGTATACCCGCCTGTTGCACTTACACCAATTGGCATCGATACTTGTAATCCAGTTGTTTTACTGTAAACAACTGTACTAGCATCTGCAATAATGGCTGATGTATTTGTATTGACTTGACTAATTCGTTTAGTAAAATCCGATGCTTTTAAAATATAGTCATTACCAACACTATATTGCCCATCATTCACTAAAACAACATGTGTCGCAGTTGTCACATTACCATCATTATCTGTGACACGGTAAGTGATTGTGTAAACACCGGCAACAGCTGTATTCACTGTGCCCGTAACTACAATACTTCCCGTCATATTACCTTGTTCAACGTCTGACGCGCTCACGCCACTCATAGGGTTAAACGATGCATTAACAGCGATTTCTGTGAATGTTGGCGCCACAATGGTTGGTGCATTTCCAGCCGAAACCGTTGCTGTAATTGAACGAACCGTTGTTGGATCACTGGTTACGAACATCGAAATGGTGTAAACACCCACCGTATTTGTGTAGCCACCTTTGCTACTAAATGTCACATTTTCACTTGTCAATGCCCCTGTTGCTTTACTAAACACTTGAATGTTTGCATCTGTTTTAATGGCAGCATCACTCGTATTAACCTGACTAATTAGCTTAGAAAATGATGTTGCTCTAATAACGAAATTATTACCAACACTATAACTGCCATCGTTTACCAAAACAACTTGTTTTTTAGTGACTGTATTTCCATTACTGTCAGTAACTGAATAATCCAAAGCATAAAGACCAGCAACGCTTGTATTAACGCTACCAGTTCTCACGATAGATCCAGTTAGGTTACCATCTTCAACATCCGTTGCACTGACACCTGTTGTCGGGTCAAATGTACCACCTAATACAATATGTGTAAAGCCTGGTACAGTTAAAACTGGCGGTGTATTGGTGACCGTCACAGTAATATCAACAAAGGTTTCAACACCTTCTGGATTAATTGCCGTAATGCGAATAGTTGTGGTTCCTACAGCAACACCTGTAATGACTCCAGTAGGACTTACGGTTGCAACACCTGTATTGTTTGAAACATATGTTACTGTTGCAGAACTTGGTGAAATCACAGGATTGATGCTAACTGTTTTACCTACGCCAACTGTTTGATTTGAAGCTGTAATGGATGGTCGTGTAGATAATGTGATTTTTTGATATTTATTGGTTGCCCATCCACCAGGCATGGTATTTAAAGTTGCAGTGGAAGAACCAGTTAAAGGTGCTCCATTGTTTGCATACAAGCTCACATTATTAAATGGAGAAGGTGGTAGTGGTGCTTGTGCTGGGTTGTCATTTAATGCCCATGCAGCAATATCTGTATCTTTAAATTGAAATGCGCCACTAGTCGATGTGCTTGTTGTATTCATCGCTTGTTTTGTTTTTTTAGCATTTTGAATGTTAAAATATCTTGGACTTGCTAAAATCAACTTTGAATTAGCATTGGTAAAATAAACACCACCATTATCTGAATCACCAACTAGTTCAATGCTTGAACCAGGATTTCCAATAATCGATGCTTGATTACCCCAGTCATAATAAGCAGGCCCACTAGCATTGGTCATGGTCAAAGTAGCATTGTTATCAACTCGTATTTGTTGTCCTGGTACAAGATAGGCATCCATAACCCCTTCACCATCAGCAGCTTTTGTCAATGTTACATTGGCACCAGGATATATATCCAAACCTAAGTATGGATAAAAAATTGGATAACCATTAGCACCTTTAATATTCACCGTACTGTTAGGAGCAAAATAGACTTTATTGTTGTATGTGTTGGTATCATAGAATACAGAATACACATCATTTTGAGGTTTGTCCAAAGTGACATTTGAGCCCGACTCAAACACAACATCTCCAGCCCCATCCCAAAACTCTTCATAATATTTGAAAGGTCCGTTGTTTCCTCTAAAAAATAGTTTTACATCATATCCGCCATTACCATATCCAATGCCATTAAAGTTGACACCTTCATGATTTTTGGTTGTATCAAAGATAATATCCCAGTTAACATTACCCCCTTGAATAATGGTACGATCATTGTTACCTGCTGTTTTTTTGAACACAAGATTTTTAAAATGCAATGTTCTTGAAGTCGCTGGTGAGCCAACTTTAAAAATACCTGCAGTTGAAAAATCACCAAAAGTAAGCGTGTAACCATTACCATCGATTTGTAAACTTCTTGTTAAAGTATGATTGTTGTACATATCCGTAACACTTGCATTACTGAATGTAATACTTGTACTTAAAACAATTCGATTAATTGATGCATTTTTGTAAGCAGCAACAAACTGCGCCTCTGTTGACACTGTCGCTGTTGAAGCCGTTGTAAAAGATACTTCTTGATGCACTGTCGGAATCGCACCGAGTGTGAACTCTGGTCCCGCAGCTTGTAAAGGCTTACTCCCAATCAACAAGACATATGGAGCAAGCATCAACGACAAGGCCAATGCCATTGAAAGCGTTTTTTTGATACCTTCCTTCATTTTCATTTTGTACCCCCCTTTTCCTTTTTTACATTTCGTTTATGTATTCATTATATTGAATTTAATCAACATAATCAACCTTATAGGCTCATAAATGACACATATAAGTATATTTGTTTAGGGTTTAACTTTTATTGACTAGACAATCATATTAAAACATTGAGTTTACTCATTATTGCACCTTATTACCCATGTCATAATAAGACAAAAAAAAATAACACCTTATGCTTAAGATGTTATTTACAGGTTGCCCCTGAGTCTGTTAACACTTTTACTGCTTGTTCAAATTCAATTATTCCTTGTTCATTCTTCATTAATCCCATGGCCTCTAAAGTTTGATTATCATCGTCTTTGACATTGATTGTTGTAATCATTTTAAATTCTTTTTCTTTGAATTCAATTTTTTGTGTTTCATTTGTCAATGAAGCAAATTGTTTTTGTGCTTCTTCTTTGGTGATGCCAAATTGTTCATAGTTATATACTTGAACTGTTTCAATACGTTCTAATTGACCATCCTTTTCAATCAATGAAATGGAATTATTCGCTCCAAAAGCCTCAAATTGACACACAACCTTTTTACCACCATTAATTGAACAAGCACTTAGCACAACTGTAAGAAGCATTAATAAACTGATTACTTTTTTCATAATATCCTCCATTCAATACTTACACTTTATCATAGTTTAATTTTAAAATCGATACTTTTTTACATCTTGTTAATCAATCTACTTCGAATGTTTTACGTAACATCACATTCACGTTTATTTGACTTTCAAGTTGATTTTTGATACTTATCCTTTAAAAACAATGCCACTTCATCAATTTCTGGAAACAACGTACCATGATGAATTGATAATTGTTCCAACGACTTTAAAATCGCCTTTTTAACTTTACCTGGTATCACCCATTTTTCATTAGATATTATTATGTGTTCTGTTTGAATGCGATTACCTAATCCGAATAGAATAAATGCGCCATCTTGTTGAATCATTCGTTTATTTTGTTTCACGGCACAAATAGCCACACAATGTTGTATATCTTCTTTTGTCAATGTTGGTTCAAAAAAGGCCCAAAGTTTGCGGATTTTATGATAGAGCGGTATCATCGCAT
>CAZWEF010000035.1:0-16828 GCA_964632125.1 uncultured Erysipelotrichales bacterium | reverse complement strand
GATCCACACCCGACTGTTTCAATTCATCGATAACATATTGAATCATCGGTACTTCTAATATTGGATGAAGTACTTTTGGTAAATCTGACTTCATTCTTGTTCCTTTACCTGCAGCTAAAATAATTGCATGAATCATCTAGTCACCTCCATCACTATTGTATCAAAAAAACACCCATCAAAAAAGGTGTTTAGGCTTTATTTACATAAAAAACTACTTAAATTCAAAGGAAATAACTTTAAATGCATCTTGGTGCAATGTTAATGTCCATAAAACGAGTTGTTTTGATGATTTATTTTCAATTAAAACATAATATAAATCATCCTCTTGTTTTATTTCTTTTATATGATAATCTTTATCAACATACGGCAACAATCTTGCACAATCTTGATAGTAGTAGTCAAGCTTCATACTATGAAGCGCAATCTCTTCCATTTGACACGTTTGAACATATTCATAAAAATTGACCATTGCTTTTCTAACTGACTGATGACTTTGACACCCAACAAGCAATACCACCAGTATTAAAATGAGTTTTTTCATTTGAATTGACACTTAAACGCAAATACACGTTTACCCTTAAAAAACTGATAACCCTTCTCTAACACTTGGGTGTCTTTTGTTAATGCGAAAACTGTTGAGCCACTACCAGTCATCATTGCAGCGTCAAATCCAAGAGAAATCATATCATCCTTAATGTCCTTAATTTCAGGTAACACATGATATGCAACTGATTCAAGATGATTACACATTGACTTTGTAAGTAAATCATAATCCCCTTGTTCAAGGGCTTGAATGATGGTATCATTTGAAAAAGCATTAAGTTGATCCACATCAACACCACCAAAAATTGCTTTAGTCGATAATCCACGTCGTGGTTTCACAAGTAGGACATGGGCATCAATGTTTTGATTGATTCGTTCTACACGATCACCAATCCCCGTTACACGAGCTGCATGTTGATAAACACAAAAAGGTACATCGGCCCCAATAGTTAACCCGATTTCTGCAAGGGTCTCATGACTTAAATTAAGTTGATAAAGGTCATTGATTGCATGTAAAACTGCTGCTGCATCACTACTGCCACCTGCCAGCCCTGCTTGCATGGGAATCATCTTTTTGACGTGGACTTTAAGACCGCCAATTTGATATCTGTGCTTCATCGCATCATAAGCTTGAACAATCGAATTACGTTTGTCTGTTGGGACATAGGGATGACTTACAGTCAACTCAATCCCACTTGGTATTTTTTGAATATCTAGTTGGTCAAACAACGTAATTGGGAGCATAACCATTTCCAATGCATGGTAACCATCTGGTTGTCGATAAAGTACCTTTAATCCTAAATTCAATTTTGCATAAGCGCGACGAATCATCTTATCCCTCCATGACCTCTACTAATTTAATAAATGACTCTAAATCTAGTGTTTCAGCACGTAAACTCGGTTCAATATTTGCTTGATTTAGATAGGTTAACGCCAAACCTTTATCATCCAAATACATTGCAAGATTATTTAAAATAGTCTTTCTTCTTTGTTTAAAAGAAGCTTTAATAACCTCAAATAGCTTTTTTTGAAGTGGATAGTTACGTGGTTCTAAAACCATTTTAATGACTGCAGAATCAACATTTGGTGCAGGTATGAAAACACTTCTAGGTACATTAAGCGCAATTTCAACATGCCCATAATATTGCATAATCAGTGTCAAAGCATTGTACTCTTTAGTCCCCACTGGTGCACATAACCTTAATGCGACTTCCTTTTGCATCATAGCAACAATGCCATGTACCAACTCACTTGTCTCAAGTATTTTAAATAGTATTGGTGTTGTAATATAGTATGGCAAATTAGCCATCACATAAACATGTCGATACGTTTGTTTCAACTCCTTAAGTAATGATTCTAGATCAATACTCAAGAAATCTTCATATATCACAGTTACAGGTTTATCAACAAATAGGGCAGATAAATATGGCTTCAAATCTAAATCAATCTCATAACAATAAACATGCCCTACTTTTTTAGCAATCGATAAAGTTAAAGCCCCCATACCTGGCCCAATTTCAATCACTGCATCTTCTTTAGACAATGGTAATGTATTCACAATATTATGAATAACATTTTGGTCAACCAAAAAGTTTTGTCCAAACCCTTTTTTAGTTACTATATTATATTTTTTCATCAAACTTATGGTCTCATTTGGACTTACTTTGTTCATACTTATTCACT
This sequence comes from uncultured Erysipelotrichales bacterium, assembly GCA_964632125.1. GTDB lineage: Bacteria > Bacillota_I > Bacilli_A > Erysipelotrichales > CAZWEF01 > CAZWEF01. The sequence continues at coordinate 14,602 of CAZWEF010000035.1, read as the reverse complement.
GCCTCCATTAATTGTGGTGCTTTGACACCGATTCGATTTAATCGTTTAAATAGTGTTTTTGCATTACCATAACCTAACTTAAAATAATGATACACAAACAGTCGTTTTTCTTTATCCCCAACAATATCAGCATCTAAAAAAGATGCCCAAGTAAGCGTTTCACAGATATCATCAAACTGTATCACATGCTCTAAAGCCGCTAAAATAACTTCTTTAGATGCATGTTCTATACCTACCTTGTTTTTTCCTAGACCATCTTTTTTTTCAATGAAAGCATGTTTACAATTGGGTACTGCATCCGTGATTATTTGTCTGATTTTATTCCCAGGGAAATCCGGATCAGTTAGAATGATAACACCTCGTGTTCTTTGAGCAGACATAATTTCATCAAGAATTCGATCATCAACCGCTAGACCATGCGTCTCAATCACATCAACATCTAAAAACGATTGTAATTTAAATCGATCATTTTTTCCTTCAACAACAATCACTTCTTTAATCACTTTCATTATTCGACCACAAAACTAAGTTGTTCCAAACTTTGAATCAACCATTTTCCCTCAAAATGAATGAATGAAATCGTTGTGGTTTGATAGGTACTTAAAGCATACTCAAACCCTTTATCCTGTACAAATCGCATTGCTTCAGCCTCAATTTCCTCAATCCTTGCATCATCTAGTCTTGGCTCCTGTGCATTTTCATTTTCATGTTTTTCAAGTAAAAGATCAATACCAAAAACCTCTTTTAAATGTAAAGCAAGATCATTCAAGAAACGTTGCGTATCATAATGGGTGTAAACGATGGTTGCAATCGCAGTATCATTAACGATTTCAACCGATTTAATTGTCCAAGTCTGGTCATACATTAAGCGATACAAGCTACACATCATCACAACCTCAAGATCAGTATATTGTTGTAAACGATACATGGTATTTTCAAGGTCAGAATAAAACAATGGTTGGAGTGTTTGACTTGTTAAATCACATGAAGCTATTGCTGTCATGGCATCTCCGATTTGTCTTTTCACAAGTTCTTCCGGTGATGTTGAACATCCTGAAAACATAAGAACACCCACCAATAAAACAATCCATTTTTTCACTAAAATCTTCCTTTCAAAGCTTTTTCTACTTCCCTCTTAGCATCTTTCTCTCGCTCAGATTGACGCTTATCATATAGTTTTTTCCCTTTTGCCACACCCAATTCAAGCTTAACTCGTCCATCTTTAAAGTAAAGTTTTAAAGGAATGAGGGTCATACCATCTTCTTTAATGGTTCGCTCTAGTTTAATGATTTCCTTTTTATGCAACAACAATTTTCGATCACGATAAGGATCATGATTAAATAAAGTGCCATGCTCATAAGGCGCTACATGCATCATCACAACAAAAGCCTCTTCATGACGAATTCGAATATAACTATCTTTAAGACTCACACTATGATGTCGAATCGACTTGATTTCTGTACCCTTTAACACAATCCCCGCTTCTAAAGTTTGATCAATAAAATAATCATGGTAAGCTTTTTTGTTTTGGGCAATGATTTTCATAACTTCACCTTCTTACATGTGATTTTCGCTTATGCTTATTATTTTTTGGTGTCAATAACGTAAAGTCAATCATTCCTTCTGATACATTAACAGACACCAACTTAACTGTTACTTCATCCCCCATGCGATAGCTTTTTTTGGTGCGTTTACCTACATATGATAAATGACGTTCATCATAAATATAATGATCATCTTTCATGCTTGACACGTGAACCAAGCCTTCAATTGTATTTTCAAGTGCGATAAACATACCAAAAGTTGTTACACTAGAAATAATCCCTTCAAACTTTTGTCCAATGAACTGTTCCATGTACTCAGCTTTTTTCAAATCCAAGACATCTCGTTCTGTTAAAGTTGCTTGATACTCCATAGCAGATGCATGCGTCGCTACCTCAGGTAAATAATCATGATAATAGGAAACAGTGTGTTCATCCATTCGATGTTCAAATAAATAAGTTCTCAACAAACGATGAACCATCAAATCAGGATATCGACGAATAGGTGATGTGAAATGCGTATAATCAGTTGAAGCAAGTCCATAATGGCCACTACATTTATCTGAATAAACAGCACGTTGCATGCTTCTTAGCATTAATGTTGATAAAAGTGGCTCTTCTTTTTTGCCTTTTACTTGCGCAAGTAATTGTTGTAAATCCCTTGGTTGAATGGTTTCAACTTGTTTTTTAATACGAAAGCCGAGGACTGATGCAACACCTACAAACTGTCTTAAACGTTTGATTTTAGGCGATTCATGGACACGATAAATAAATGGTAAATCCATATGATGAATATGCGCTGCAACCACCTCATTGGCTGCAATCATAAGAGACTCAATCACACGTTCACTTTCACCTTGTTCACGTGGAATTATTTCAGTTGGAACACCTAATTCGTTAACCACAACTTTTGCTTCCTTGATATCAAACTCAAGTTCGCCACGTCTACGGCGCATATTTTCTAAGCGGTCTCTAACAATAACCATATGATCAATCATGTCCAACAAATGCTTATATGATGTTCTAAGCACATCATCTCCATCAATCATTTGATTGATGACTTCGTAAGTCATTCGTTCCTTTGATTTAATGACACATGGAAAAATATCATACGTTTCCACTTTTCCTTGTTGGTCTAGAACAAACTCACAGCCTATAGCATAACGCTCAACATTTGGATTTAATGAACAAATACCATTTGATAAACGATGGGGTAACATTGGAATAACTCGATCAACTAAATAGACAGATGTCCCCCTTACATAAGCTTCATCATCCAGTGCTGATTGTGGTGTAACATAATGACTAACATCAGCTATGTAAACACCAACCAAAAAACGCCCATCATCTAGTGCTTCAACAAAAATAGCGTCATCTAAATCTTTTGCAGTTGCGCCATCAATTGTGATAATCAGTTTATCTGTTAAGTCTCTTCGACCTTCTTTACTTATGGTTTCATCAATTTTAGCTGCTTCTTCAAGTGTCGCATCATCAAACTGCGTTTTGATTTGATACTGTTCTACAATTGATAATATATCAACCCCCGGATCATTTTTATGCCCTATAATCTTAATTACATCAACAACCAAAGAACCATCACGTTTATAATCAACAACGTGTCCAACCACCTTATGCCCTGGCATAAGCCCTAATTGATTCTTTTTAATCGTAACAGGATTCAATATTTTCGTATCATCTGGTATCAATACATGCCCCTTTTTTACTTCACCAACAATACGCGTCACACCACGTTCAATCACTTGTTGAACAACTGCTTCATCCTTAGTGCGTCTTTGTTTTTTTATGGTAAAATAAACAATATCCTGGTTCATTGCACCATGTAAATCAGTTGCATTGACATAAATTTCTTCACCATTTTCATCTTCAATAAACCCAAATCCTTTTTTATTGAGTCGAACGCGCCCAACTTTAAACCCAAACGATTCAGGTAAACCATACCGATCTTGTTTACTTCTAAACACAACCCTACTTTTTTCTAACTTAAAAAGCAGTGCATAAAAAGCTTCAAGATCCTCCTTTTCAATACCAAAATAAGCAGCCAACTCAATTGCTTTTTTAGGCTGGTATTTAGGATCCTTTAATAACCTCATCAACGTCTCTTCCATAACGTCACCTCCTTACACAAAAAAAGGGCATCACGCCCCTAAACTAATTGAATTAAAATTGCAAGTGCAAAAAAGGCAATCCCAAAAACCATAGTCAATCTTGACATGATTACCTCAGGTCCACGTTCTTTTGTTTGTACAAATAATGCTGAGCTCTGTCCTGTAAGAGCACTCGCAATACCTTCTGATTTTCCACTTTGCATCAACCCTAAAACAACGAGCGCAATTGATACAACCATAAGTAAAATATTTAGAAATAGTTCCACAAATACACCTCCTGTATCTTTCGATACCATTATAGCATAAAAAAGGTTCAAATTACTAGCATTTTATTTGATTTCATGCGTGAACCATAACATTAGCTAAAACAAGACAACAAACTTAAGTTCGCTGTACAACTTCCTTTTTTAAAAATAATCTTTTGTTCTGCTTTCAACTAATTATTCATATTATAGGTTTTTAATCGTGACGCATACTATTATATTTAAAACATTTTACTTGAAAATTTTTTCAATTCTTATTAAAATAATGATGTAGGAGTATCAAACATGAGTCACGGCAATAAACTCAGCTTGCCCATTAAAGTCAACTTCCTTCATTTCACACAAACATCTTGATACTTTAATGGAACTCCTTCAATCAAATCGCATGAGATGATTTAAAAAAAGACCTTCGGGTCTTTTTTTAATGTTTCAAGCTATATCGAAGAATCGTGTCTACCGCTTCTTGATCTAGTTGATGATATAAACCAAGCGATCCACGTCGCACGGCTTTGGCTGCCATTTCTTCAATTCGTGTCGCATCCACACCTTCATCTTGTAGATAGGTTGGCATCCCGATTGAAGCAAAAAACTTTCTAAACGATTCAATAACTGACGATGCAAGTTCCGCTTCATCTTGCATCGGCAATTTGAATACATGGCGACCTAGATTGACAAATTTATGAAGTGGTTGCCCCGTTTTTAAATCTTGTTCCAAATAATACTTTAAAACATTTGGGAAAAGAATTGCTAAACCTGCCCCATGTGTCATATCATATATAGCACTTAGTTCATGTTCAATACGATGACAAGCCCAGTCTCCACCACTGCGTCCACATCCAAGCAAACCATTCAAACCCAATGTACTCGACCACATGAGATTGGCTCTTGCCTCATAGTGTTGTGGCTCATCAATTGCAATTCTCGCATAATTCATCACATTGATCATGACTGCTTCAGTCAAACGATCACTGATACCTTCATCTGAGTGTGAACTCATATACTGTTCAAGCAAGTGAGCGATAATATCACTTGCCCCTGCCGCTGTTTGGTAACTTGGCAAAGTAAACATCAACGTCGGATCCTCAAAACTAAAGACTGGTCTAACACTTGGATGCCCAAACGATAACTTTTCTTCTGTCGCTTCGTTTGAGATGACAGCACCTGTGTTCATTTCCGAACCAGTAGCAGCAAGTGTTAAAATAGTACCAATTGGTAAAACACGACCAAAAGTTGCTGTTCCAAGCATAAAGTCCCAAGGGTCACCTTCATAACCAACTGATGCTGATACTGCTTTAGCACAGTCAATCACACTTCCTCCACCAACTGCAAGAATAAAGTCTAATTGATGTTCTTGGATGAGTCTTTTCCCTTCACGAACGCTCTCAATACTTGGATTTGGTTTAACACCTGGTAAATCAACATATGCAATGCCTTCATTTTCAAGTGAAGCTATAACACGATCATAAAGTCCTGTTTGTTTGATACTATTTTTACCATACATCAACAACACGCGTGTTCCTTTAAACGCTTTAACTTCTTTTCCAACTTGTTCTATTTGATGTGTTCCAAAAATGATTTTTGTTGGATTGTGAAATGTAAAATTTTTCATAAAAACCCCCTAATTAGATAAATTAAACTGCCAACCAATACCAAATTGATCAACTAAATAACCATATTTTTTCGACCAAAATGTTTCCCCAAGGGGCATCACAATATGCCCACCTTGAGACAATGCCTCAAATTCTTTAACCAATGTCGCTTCATCTTGCAGATCAACAACCATCGTTATTTGACTACCTTTAACAAACTCAACACCCATTCCATCTGGAACATCTGAAATCATGATTTTCATACCATGAACCATAAGTGATGTATTCATAACCAATGATTTTGCAGCTTCTGGAATTGGGTGACTTGGATCACTTGGCATATCGCCATAAAGCATCATGCCTTCAACCTTTGTTTGAAAAACGGACGCATAAAATGAAGCTGCTTCTTTAGCTTCTTTTTTAAAATTCATGTACACACCTACTGCCATATCTAAAACCTCCCTATTTAAGTATTAACTGCCAAGTTATTTTGAAAACATCTGTAACCCAAGCAACTTTTCTTAGACTAAAGATAGGCTCAGGCCCCATTAAAACGATACCATCAAGTGCCAACTTTTCAAAGATGTTGTCAAACAAAACTTCGTCATTCAACTCAACAAACAAACTTGATGCAAAATTCAAATCGGGACAAATACTTGGATCCATATCCATAAACATAACCGTCATCCCCATGATGCTTAAAGCACCATGCTTGACTTGACCTACAATGCCGTTTTCACCTTCTTCAAAATAAGACAATTGTTCTATTTTTGAATCAGGAAAAATGGATACATAACAATTCATTGCTTCTAAAGCATTCCCTTTTAATGTGAAAAATGGCGCAATCATTTGCATGGGTACACCTCCTTAATCACAGTATACCACCTATTTTTCTTAAATAAAAGAAAAAGAACTTTTCAGTTCTATTCCTCTTCAGCATCTGAAAATTGACTGTTATACAAGTTCGCATAGAAGCCATTCAGACCCATCAATGTTTCATGGTTACCCTGTTCAATAATATCACCATGATTCATAACCAAAATCATATCCGCATTTTTAATGGTACTTAATCGGTGTGCAATAACAAAACTTGTACGACCTTTCATTAAGTTAGTCATGGCTTTTTGGATTAATTGTTCTGTTCTAGTATCAACTGAACTTGTAGCTTCATCAAGAATCATCAAAGAAGGATTTGCCAAGATTGCTCGCGCTATTGTAAGCAACTGTTTTTGTCCTTGAGAGATATTTGATGCTTCTTCATTGATTTCTGTATCATACCCATGTGGTAATGATCGAATAAATGTATCGACATGGGCTTTACGTGCTGCTTCATAAATTTCTTCATCGGTTGCATCTAATTTAGAATAACGGATATTGTCTTTAATTGTTCCGTTAAACAACCATGTATCTTGAAGCACCATACCAAACATTGAACGCACTGTTTCACGCTTCATATGACTGTTTGAATGACCGTCAATTAAGATGTCACCGCCATTGATTTCATAAAAGCGCATCAACAAATTAACAAGTGTTGTTTTCCCAGCACCTGTTGGACCAACAATGGCCACAGTTTGCCCAGACTTAGCATCTAATGATAAATCAGTAATAATGGTTTGTCCTGGTTCATATCCAAAGTTAACATGGTTAAATTGAATATCCCCACGTACTGTTGTTGGCACAAATGAATCGCTTGGAGATGGTTGTTGTTCCTGCTCATCTAATAATTCGAATACACGTTCAGCAGCTGCAATCGCTGATTGAATAACGTTTGAAATATTTGCAGTTTGAACAATCGGTTGTGTAAAACCTTGCATGTATTGAATAAACGCTGTCACTTGACCTGCATTTAAAGTTCCTGATATAACACCTTGTACCCCAATAATTGCAACAAGTACATAACCCAAGTTACCAATCAAGTTCAAGACTGGCATGATAATCCCTGATACAAATTGAGCTTTCCATCCATATTGATATAACTCTTTGTTTTTAACTTTAAACTTATCTAATTCCGCTTGTTCTTGATTAAACACTTTAATGACGCTTTGTCCACCATATACTTCTTCAATTTGTCCATTTAAATTACCCAATACACGTTGCTGACCACCAAAGAATTTTTGTGATTGTTTAGCAATGATTACTGTGATAATTAAACTAAGTGGCACTGTTGCAATCGCAACCAAAGTTAATCTAAAGTCAATCGTCAACATCATGATAATGTATCCAATGATTGTAACAATTGATGTAATGGTTTGTGTTAAACTTTGTTGCAATGTTGTACTAATAGTTTCAACATCATTAGTAATTCTACTCAATGTTTCACCAACTGGTGTCCCATCATAATATTTTAATGGCAATTTCGTTAATTTATAATCCACTTCTTTTCTAAGTGCATAAACGATTTTTTGTGTAATACTTGCCATCATAACGCTCATTGTTGTTGATGCAATCATGCTTATAACATAAATACCAATCCCTAACATCAAGATAGATGCCACTTTATCTAAATCAATATGCATTAAGGTTGGATCAATTTGACCCGTTTGAGGATTGAATGCTTTTGCCGCACCTTCAAAAATAGTATTAAGCGCTGGCTCTGTTACTAAACGAGGACCAAGTACCATAAATACAGTTCCAATGATTGCAAGCACTAAAACTAAGAATATTTGGAAACGGTATGGTTTCAAATATTTCAATAAACGATTAAATGTCGCTTTAAAGTTTTTTGGTTTCTCACCAGCTTGTGATAACGCTTGTGGTCCGCCTCCGCCACCCATACGAGGTGTTTGTTTGTTATCTGCCACGTTCGATTTCCTCCTGTGATAATTGTGAACGCGCTATTTCTTGATAGACTTCACAACTATTCATTAATTCTTGGTGAGTGCCCATACCAACTACTCGACCTTGATCTAATACTAAAATGCGATCTGCATCCATGATACTACTAATACGTTGACCTACAATAATCACTGATGCATCAACCGTTTCTTCTTTTAATGCTTTTCTTAAATCTGCATCTGTTTTGTAATCCAAAGCTGAGAAACTATCATCAAAAATATACACATTTGGTTTTTTGATAATGGCTCTTGCAATTGACAAACGTTGTTTTTGACCACCTGAGAAGTTTTTACCACCTTGTGATACATCACTATTCAAGTTATCTTCTTTTTCTTCAACAAAACGTTTTGACTGCGCCACTGTTAATGCATGCCACATTTCTTCTTCAGTAGCATCCGGTTTTCCAAACTGTAAGTTTGAAGCAACAGTACCTGAAAATAAAACTGCCTTTTGAGGTACTAAACCTATTTTTGAACGAAGTGTTTTTAAATCCATTGATTTAACATCAACACCGTCAATTAATACTGCCCCTTGACTTACTTCATAAAAACGTGGAATTAAGTTAATAAATGTGCTTTTTCCTGATCCTGTTCCTCCAATAATGGCTGTTACTTCACCAGGTGAAGATTTAAATGAAATATTTTGCAACACTGGCAATTCAGCACCAGGATATGTAAAACTAACATCTCTAAATTCGATTGTCCCTGACTCTGGAAAACTATGTATTGGATGTTTTGAACTCACAATACTTGGTTGTAATTCTAAAACCTCATTAATTCTTTTTGCAGAAGCACTCGCTCTTGGTACCATGATGAAAATCATCGCAACCATAATAAACGAGAACAATACTTGAGATGCATATTGAATCAATGTCATGATGTCTCCACCACTCATTTTCAATTCTTGAATTTGATTTGCACCAAGCCAAATAATAGCGACAATAGTTAAACTCATAATCAATTGAAACAATGGTAATGTTACTGCCATTATTTGATTCACTTTTGTATTAACTGTTTTTAAATCCATATTAGCAAAATCAAATCGTTTTGACTCCTCTTGGTCTCTGTTATACGCACGAATAACACGTACACCCGTTAATCGCTCACGTGCCACCAAGTTAAGTTTATCTAAATTTTTCTGTGCTTTAGTGAACAATGGAATGGCAATAAATGAAACAACCACAAACACAGCCGCTAAAACACCAATGGCAATACCAAAAATAACGCCAGCTTGATCATTAACATTAAGCGCCCTCATGAAACCACCAATACCCATAATTGGTGCCATGGTTGCTAAACGAAGAATCATGTACCAAACAGTTTGGGTTTGAATAATATCATTGGTAGAACGTGTAATCAATGAAGCAGTTGAAATTTGATCGAACTCATTAGCCGAATAAGTTTCAACTCGTTTGAACACATCTTCACGAACATCACGACCATATTTAGTCGATAAAATAGAAGCAAAGTAACTAGCAAAAACAGCCGCTACCCCTCCAACAAAAACATAACCAAGCATTTCCATACCAATCTTTATAACTTGATCTTGGTCTTGTTTAATAATACCTTCATTCATCATCTTCCCCAATAATTCAGGTACTGTTAAGTTTGCTTGTGTTTGAATCACAATAAACACTAACAATAGAATGACAAAATACCAGTATTTTAAAATGTATTTTGACAATTTAATCATGCTTATCCTCCTTGTTGATTGACCCAGCAATTTTATTGGTCAACCTTATAAACTCTTGTAACTCATTTGGGTTTAAACCCCCCAATACTTCATTTAAGCTAGACACCACTTTAACTTGAGCTTCTTCCATTAAAGCCATGGCCAAATCCGTTATCTCACAGTATTTAATGCGTCGATCATGTTCATCAACACGCTCCGTTAGATAACCCATTTCAACTAATTCACAAACAATTGGCGAAATGGTCGCTGTTTTTACTCCCAACTCTTGTGCAATCATTTTAAAGTTCATGAGAACCCCTTTAAGTTTTGCTTCATGCACCATTTTCAGCACACTGATTTGGCTACGTTTTAACTGAAGCGTTGCCATCACTTGTTCAAAACTATAACGCCCTATGCGGTGTAAATTACGAATTAACGTCACCACATCCGGTCCTTCACCCAAGTGACTCACCTCCTCAATCGTTAGGTTTCCTAACTAATCAAATCATACGCTCATTTATTTTTTTTGTCAATTACTATGTTTAAAATAATTCATCTTTTTTTTATTAAAAAAACAAATCTGTTTTTCAATCAACTTATCATGATTTATTTCTCCTTATTCATTTTAACGATAAAACCAACACAACTATAACTCATTTAAGTGAAGTATTTAATCTAAAACTAGGTATATTAAGATTTTATAAATATATTTGCTAATTAATTGACAAATGATTTCATAGCGTTATAATAAGCAAGTGTTTTAAATGAAAGGAGCACTTATACATGAAAAAATTAATGATGGTTTTAGCTGCATCAGCAATGACATTAACAGCTTGTTCAACAGCAGCAAAAGCCCCAGAAGCAAAAGCATCAACAGGAGAGATTGATTATTCAAACCAAAAGGATTGGGAATTCGTATCAGGAAAAATGCAATCTCCGATTGATATTCCAACCGATAAAACAACACCAATGCATGAAAAAGGTGAAATCGAACTTGAATATGAAGAAACAGTTTCAAAAGTAGTAAATAACGGTCACTCAATAGAAGGTGAAATTGAAGGTAAAGCGATGATCAATGGTCGTGAATTCGAATTGAAACAATTTCACTTCCACGCTGAAAGTGAACATACATTCGATGGTAAACATGAACCAATTGAAATTCATTTCGTTCATAAAGCTGAAGATGGTCGTTTAGCAGTTATCGGTGTGTTAGTTGAAGAAGGCGAAAAAAATGAAGCTTTTCAAGAAGTGCTTGATGCAGTTGATAAAAACCAACCAATTGAACATTTTGATGCATCAAAATTATTACCTGAAAGTAGAGGTTACTACCACTACCTTGGTTCTTTAACAACTCCACCATTAACTGAAAACGTTGAATGGTATGTTATGAAAGATACAATCCAATTATCAAAAGAACAAATCGCAGCATTCAATAAATACTATTCAGACAACAATAGAGACGTTCAACCTTTAGATGAGCGCACGATCTTATCAAGTATTGATTAAGCATAAAATCCCTATTCAATAGGGATTTTTTTCGTATCTAAAAACCTTAATATGAATTGCCATAATAACCAATAGAATCCATTAAACATAATTTGACATTTAAAACCTCTTTATGTCAATTGTCTAGCGTTATTTGACGATTCAGATAAATTGCATATACCAACAAGACAGTACATTGAATCACGAGTAGAACTATGGTCAATTGATTCAACTCATTTCCTGTGACAAACGCAATAAAATCATGTGAGAAATGCCAAATGATTGCAGGGATAATTGATTTTGTTATAACAGTTATTTGAGCAGCAACGATACCAAACAAAAGCGCAAAACCTACTTGAAGTAAAACATAATTCAAACTGCTTCCACCTGCAGCATTAGTGAGATGAAGTATAGCGAATAAAATAGATGAAACATAAATTGAAAAACGAACACCATTTTCCTTAAGTATATTTAAAATAATACCCCTAAAAAATAACTCTTCACTTATTCCAACAAAAACTGTAAACATAATTAATATGAGATAATAATTTAACGTTTGGTTAATATTTACACCAGCAGTTAAAACAATGATTTCAACAAATACAAGCGGCAAAAACGATAAAACTGTTTTTGAATTTTTTACTGTATAACTGATGCTTTTATTTCTACTATAAATGAAAAACCCAATGATTGTTGCTAGCAAGAAAAAGAACGCTTGAATACCATAAACAACTGATTCTTGAGTGATTACATTTACTTGAATAATGACTGATGCCACTATTGGAAATAATACCATCAGAACTGAAAAACCTATACTTTTTAATATACTTTTAATCATGACTATTCTCCTTTAATTTTAAAACTGAAATGAAACCATGAAAACCATGAAATAAGATTTCTCTAATTTCTTCATCTTGATAGTCCACCTGCTTTGTATAAATCATTGTTGCAATACCATGTGTTAACAACCAAATATCTCGTAGTAACAAGCGACAATTTATTTGACTTAACCCTATTTGACTTGCCATTTCAGTCACCACCACTGTTGCTTCTTCAGTATTGAAGAAATCAAGCAAACTCTCTTTATGGTAGTAAGTATCCATGAAAAGCGCATAAAATAGATTTGGGTGTTCTTTAGCGAATGAAATATAGCCTAAGCCCATCCCTAGAAATGGAATATCTGTGGTTCGAGATGCTTGATTCATGTAATGTTCATATGTTTGTTCTATTGAACGATAGACATCTATCATCAGTTCCTCTCCATTGATATAATGACGGAAAATTGGTTGTGTAGAACATCCGATGTATTTTGCCAAATTTCTTATACTGACCATATTAATGCCCTTTTCATCAATATACGCCTTGCTTTTTTCTCTAATATACTCTTTTTCAAACTTTACCTTAGGACCACTCATCATTTCAACCCCTTTCTTTTAATTAAATAGCATATGTTATTTAATAATGCAATCATATCACACCCATACCAATTTGTCTAGTTGTTTTTATTATTTTGTTCAATCAAGTTAACTTACCTAATCTATTATTAATCTAAAAAAGTTGGTGTTTATTCACCAATTCTTTAGTTACTTTTAGGTTGTTCCCCCAGTAAAGCGTTCAATGCTTTTGAACTATTTTTTGCTTCATACTTTGAATAAACATAAAACCCAAATGTATGCCCAATGATTGTTACAGTAAGTACTGCCCAGGCATATGGTAAAATCACTTCAAACATACTTGTTGAAAATAGATAGACACATAAATACCCAGTGATAAAGTTAATCCCTGATGTTATAATGACATTGGTACGTGCTTTTGTTGTAGCATATTTCCAAAAATACTCATATAAAACACCAAACACCATAGCAAGTAAACCAGCAATTAGTACGATTTTCCATATAAATAGAAGTGAAACAGATGCCGGCTTAAAGAAAATACCTACTAATATTAATAACCATACAAAACTTAATGTAAATGATTGAAAAAATTGATTTTTTAATTGATTAAACATGATAAATCCTCCTTTATTTTTCTTGCATAACTGCGACTAACAATATATCGATTCCCTGACATGGTTTCTACCTCTAGTCTTGCATTATCAATCACATTAAATGACTTGATTTTCTTCATATTAAGTAACATCGATTGATTGATTCTTATAACACCATACTTTGAAAAAACTTCTAATTCTTTCATTCTTTTATTGAGATAATATTCACCTTTTATGGTTGGCATGATGATCATACATCGTGACCCATCGGCTTGAATCATCTCAATTTCACCTACTCTTACTTTAATACTTCGGCGACTTCCTTCTTCAGTTACTGTCACCATTTTCTCTTCCCTTATTTGCCGGATGATGTCTTCAACTGTATCCTTCTTCTCTGGATTAGCTGCTACATGCATCTCTGTTTCAGGCACTTCTTTTTTCCAAATTAGCTTAATTAACATGTTCCCCTCTCTTCCTGCCCTTAGTATACCTCACCACTAATGCCCAATCAATTTTTTCTCACTATGTTGCATATTTATCCAACTTTGTTACATTTTTGCCAAAATACCTTTAAAATAGATATTTGTCAAGCTATACCTGCGCTGCCATTAATCGTTTATTTAAGCGTAGTAGTAATCAAAAAGCAAGCATGATAGATGAGATTAATTCTTCAAACCAATCGAATATTTCGATGCTTCAAAATGATTACCTAAAAATAGTGTCAATTATCACTACTCTAGTACTTTAACACATCACCATTAACTGAAAACGTTGAATGGGCTGTTAGAGAGGTGCATGCCAACTGTCAAGTAATCAATCTCAGCATTCTATAAATATGATTCACACATCAATAGAATGTTCAACCTTTAGATTACCATCTTAACTTATCAGATATTTAATTAGCATCAAGCCCCTAATTAATGGCGATTTTTCTCAACTTAAAGAGTAGCATATATGTTGTCATGACAATCTCAAGACTAAGCATTGTCTCCAATAAATAGTACTCTGAAAACTGAATATCATCCGATATTCTTTTGTACCTTGCAATCGATTTAGCCGTTAAAACAAATCCAATTGCTGTATACTGACCAATCATGATCAGTAC
>CAZWEF010000034.1:0-17590 GCA_964632125.1 uncultured Erysipelotrichales bacterium | reverse complement strand
GAAAACCAATGTTGTGGAACTAAATATTTTTTTGAATAATTTCATGCTTCACCTCTCTTGATATTTATAGCATAGAACTAAGGTCTATGTCAATGAACTGGCTATTTTATTATCTATTGATGGTATAAATCTATGTATGATAAAAGAAATCGCAAAACAGATTGAACTTATTCATTGTTCTTAAAATAATTAATTAAGTCGTAAGCTAGAATATTGGTTCTTTTTTGTTCACCTTTTGAATTTAAGTGATATATAGTATCATATATGTACTCTAGCTCAAATGTATATTCATTTGGGTCCCCTACTAGCTTTACGCCAATTCGGTTTGCTATTTCTCTATAAAAATCATAGTACTCTTGCTCGCTCACAATTAATGCGTTCCTTGCAAGTGCAGGACCAACTAATATAACGTCAACACCTTTTTTTGACATTTCTTTCACGAATGCAACTAAGTATTGGATATTGTATTCATTAATTATTAAGTTTTTCTCTTTAATTGCTGACTTCTCTTTAATTGATTGGTCAGTAATAGTCGTAGTATTTCGTGGGAATATCATTTGACCACTCCCATCAAATGAGCATCTTGTGTACACATAGTTGGGTCTACATCCTGCATCCTCTCTTTGTGTCTTAACCTTCAACTCAGTAAACGGGATTAATTCATCAATTATTTGAGGATAAAAAGTTATCGGTATATACTTATATATAGAAATGTGACTATCTATTGCTTGCATAACTAAGCTTGCGCCAATCTTTTTAAAAGTATTTGGACCAGTGTAAGCGTCATGTTCTAAGGCTAGTACTATAGTGTCTCCTGCTTTGACATTATCTCTTATGATCTCAAACATAAAAACAGGATTAAAACCAGCATGTAATCCCGTATTTAAAATTGGCTTAGAAAGCTTTTGTGCTAACAGATTTTGGTCTATTCCAAATGCAAGATTTGATCCTCCGACTAAAATCACAGAAGGCTCTCTATCTTTACGGGCTAATTGATTGTATTTCACTTCAAAAACTGAAACATACGATTTGTCAAACGCCGTTCCGATTCCTTTTGTAGAGAAGAAGAAGAATGATATAACAATAAGTGATGTACAGATTAATACTATTACAATCTTAATGAAAAATTTTCTCATACTTACCTCCTAGAACTGAAAATATATAAATGTTGTATTCACCAAACTTTGACCACTCACCCAGTAAAAAACAAGTGCTGTCATAAGTATTATATAGAATGAATATCTAACTAGAAAATGCTGACTTGAAATTAATTTGTTTATACTTTTATTTCTTCTAAGTAGCGATACTATCAATAATATCATTACATTTATCATTACAAATAATAAAGCATTTGATGAATATTTTATTGCTTTAAAAAATAAATCAATATCGAACAGTGCTCTTAAATCAATTAGAAACATCCTCTTAATTATATATTTAGCTTGTATCAATGATTTTGCTCTAAAGAAAACCCAAGAAATTGTTACTAAAATAAAAACAATTGTTACCTGCCACACTTTAAAGTAAGTGCTCTTAACATCTACTTTTAGTAATTTAGTTATTTTAATTCTTATTGGTTTCAAAAAATCACCTATAATTTGGTAAAATGCATGAATGAATCCCCATATAACGAAAGTCCAACTTGCGCCATGCCATAAACCGCTCAGAAGAAAAACAATTAGAATATTTCTATACATTTTTTTCTTGGAAACTCTTGACCCTCCTAAAGGGAAGTAAACGTATTCTTTAAACCATGCCCCTAATGTAATGTGCCATCTTCTCCAAAACTCAGCTATAGATTTAGAAAAATATGGTCTTAAGAAGTTTCTAGAGAGATCGAATCCAAGAATACGTGCACAACCTGTAGCAATATCAGTATATGCAGAGAAATCTGTATATATCTGAATTGCAAAAGCGAAACTAGCTATCCAAAAGTGGAACCCAGAAAACTGTTTGTAATTATTGTAAACATTATCTACAATAACTGCTAATTTATTAGATATAAACAACTTTTGAAAAAATCCCCATAGTATTAAGTATAATCCGGATTTACATCTTTCAACATCAAATTTACTAAACCTACTTAGTTGTGGTAACAAATCACGTGATTTTTCAATCGGCCCTGCAACAAGTTGGGGGAAAAAAGAAACAAATAATGCATAATTAATAAAACTCTTCTCAGCAGCTATATTATTTTTATACGTATCAACCGTATAACTTAGCGCTTGGAAAGTATAAAAAGAGATACCAACAGGAAGAATTACATTCAATGGAATAATTGTTTGATTGATACTTGCACTTTTGAATAAAAAGTTTATGTTGCCTATTAAAAAATTAGCATACTTGAAAAAGAACAAAATACCTAAATTAATCGTAAAGCTTAGTGCAACTATTGTTTTCTTTCTAAGTATAGTATCCGATTTTTGAATTACTCGTCCACTGAAAAAAGTAACAACTGTTGAAAACATCATGAGGAGAGCATATACAGGATTCCAAGACATATAAAAATAATAACTTGCAATCAATAACCAAAAGTTTTTTAGGACTCTAGGTATAATAAAATACAATACACTTACAATCGGAAAAAATAAAATAAACTCCCAAGAATTAAATAACATACAACCCCTCTTTCTAAAAATCCAAATTTTTAACAATACACTAAAAATCATTTGTTTCAAATTTCATTCTTAATTTTATATATACATATATATATTAATTTACACATTTCACTAAATATATTCTTAATAATTTATCATTTACGCCTTCTGTCACAAACAACTTATAGAATAGATGCAATTTGCATTCTTTAGTTTACTCATGATATAAATTTCATCTGAAGATGTCGAGATCAGAAGATTTCTATCACTTAACCAATTTTCTAAACAATAATCAGTTCTTAGTTACTCTAGCTACACTGACTTATTATTGCTCCTTTATTATTTGTGAATACAGGAAAAATTAAATTTAATCCTCGACATAAAAACTTATCACTAAATTTATATATTCTATAAAATCATAATTTTAGTAATATGTAATTTTCACTATCTTTATTTAATAATCTAAATACTAAATAAATAGAAGTACTATTATGAAAATTACATCTACATTATTTCCCTCTTTATGCTATATGTAATAGAAACAGACTTAGGATCTGTATCGTCTGTTACCTTCTATATATGAATTATCTTTTAAATGATGATTTTAAGTTAACCAAACCAGCTCCCCTTACGTGTTTTAGTTACGATTATTCGACGAATATACTTTATGTTAGAGTAGATAACTGCAATGCAATACACAAAAACACTAACACCTTTTTGATTGAGAAAGTATTTGAAATTACTTAATTCTCCCTTTTGCATCTCTTTTAAATTTCCACTCAGTCCTGAATGTCCATAAAGTGGTTTATTAAAGCCAGCGTCTACATAAGATTTATTTAACAAAAAACAATTACCCTTTTTTGTTAGCATTAAAAACACTATGCCTTCTTCAGCATATCTTTGAGTTGCAGGGAAAAGTTCAGGGAGTATAGTGACCAATTTACTTTTATTGAATATTACTGAACTAGGTGAGAAAAAGTTCTTGAACATTTGCATATTACTACTTATTCGCATAACTTCTTTAAAGCGAATCCAATAGAAGCGCTTATACACTTTACCATTTAAATTACTTCCTACTAGCGTAGCATCTGGGTACTCTGTAAATATCTTCATCTCATTCTCGATTTTGTCATTAGCCCAAACGTCATCACTATCACAGGTAGCAATATAGGTGTTTTTAGCTTTGTTTATCCCAAAATTTCTTGCACTCGCTGCTCCACCATTATCTTTGGAGTAATACCTAATTTTCACTTTTGATTTATTGTCATTGATAATCCCGCTAATTACACAATCAGTGTTATCAGTTGAACCATCATTTATAATTATTATCTCATCTACTTGCAACGTTTGGTTTAGCACTGCTTCCACAACAACTTTAATTGTGCTCTCCGAATTATAAACCGGTATTACGACTGAAACTTTACTACTCATTTAGAAACCTCCTAAATTCTTCATCACTAGCTAGATACTGCGTACCAAACTTCTTTGATATTTCAATGCATTTTATAACCATATCTTCATACTCTTCTTTTGAAAGATTCAAAATGTTTTTAAGTTGCTGCTGTAGTGATTTGCAATCCATTTTATCTAGAACATACCCAGTTTGGTTGTTAATAACATAATTGCATACATCGCTTGTATTATTCAAAATAACTGGTACTCCCATACACATGCTTTCAGCAACTTTAGATGGAAATCCACAATTAGCGTATGTCTCATTCGGTCTTAGTAAAAAAGTAAAATGAGACCTCTCTAAATGTTGTAGTACTTCTTTACGCGTAAGTTTTCCTGTAACAACAATCCACGCATGCTCTTCTAAATTATCACAAAAATCTGCAATAGCATTAGAAACCTCTTTCTTACTTGGCCCGATTAAATAAACTTCATATCTAATTCTTTCCTCGTATGGTAATTGTAAAATAGCCTTGATTAATAAATCTATTCGATCTTTTCTCCCTATCTCACCTGCATAAACAATCCTTATTTTATCTAAATCATTAGAGAATTGTGTCTTTGGTTTTACATCCATAACAGCATTTAAAATATAAATTAAATTATGTTTATTTGTCAATTGCTTTTTCGCATAACTGCTACATACGATAAGCTTTCTAGTTTTTGAAAATCTAAAATAGTAGTTAAACTTGAATATTAAATAGTTGTGGTCAAATATTCCTCTTTTGAACTGCTTATATGAGTAGTTCTCACTAACATCAAGTATTAGCTCAACCTCGTTTTTTTCACACCAATTCTTGACTGTATTATAGAATTTAGCTGAACTAGATGCGTATAGTATAACTTTTACTAATTCACCCCCATTATAATGCTTTTCTAATGCCTTGATATACTGTATGGCTGATTTTTCTCCCTGTTCATCTGTAAGATATTCGTACTTTACTCCTTCTACTATTCTTGTAGCGCTTCTTAATGTTCCTCTTCCTACTATAACTGGATTATAGCCATTTAACAATAAAACCTTAGCGATACCTAATACTCTAACACTTGAAGCACGTAATTCCGGAAAATCGACTTCGCCGATTAAGAGTACCTTTTTTATACTACTTTGTGTTCTTTTCATAGTATAGTTCCTTTAGCCTTTTCGCTTCACTATTAATTTCAAAACCTTTAGCCACTATCGCTTCTTTTGCAACTTTATAATCTTTAATTTGCGAAACATTTGTGTTCTTAATACAATCAATCCAATCTCTTATATCAGATAGCGACAGAAATTTCACAAGACCGATCCCCATATCCACTTCATTTGTAATTACATCACTTATTAAACAAGTCACTGCTGCTGCTTGAGATTGTATTACAACATTTGGAAGACCTTCTGAAAAGCTAGGTAATATACTAAATGTAGAAATCTTCAGTAATTCTGGTATATCATCTCTTATACCTAAAAACAACACACTGCTTTCAACACCTAGTTCTTTTGAATATTCTTCAAGTGAACATCTTAATGGTCCATCTCCAACAAGCAATAGTTTGTAATCTAAACCACAATTTTTTAACTCTTTAATTAAGTGGATAGAAAATTTTTGATTCTTTTCTTCAGCTAATCGACCTATGTGAGCAATATATTGATTTTTTAGATCAAACTCTTTTTCAAGATATGCTATATCATTTGCATCAACATTTTGAAACTTTTCAATATCAACTGCATTTTTAATAACTTGGAAACTTTTCTTTCCAAAATAAAACTTACCTGCGTACTCGCTAACTGCAAAAAAATCTGTACCATAGCGTTTCATTAAAAATGAGGCGAATTTCTTGAAGTGTTTTTGTCGATTACCCATCAATGTCCCTCTAATATGAATAAAACGGGTTTTCACCCTTCTTTTTACTATCATTGCAACTAAACCCGACAAATAATTAACATGAATATGTGCTACTGTTACATTGGGCAATTGATCCAAAATTTTATTAATGTTCTTTTTGTACTGAATAAACCCTACTTTCGATAGAGGTTCTAAATAAAAAATCTTGCTGCCTCTACTCTTTAGCTCTTCATGATAATCTTCCGTCTCACCTGTATGGACAAAGTGAAACAATATTTCATCTTTGTCCATGTGTTCATAAAATGTTCTAATCATTGTCGCTACGCCACTTTTGTCTAGTGCCGGTAAAAAATGTAAAACCTCAACCTTACTCAATTTCTATTCCCGCTTTCAAATTTATTTTGTTTTGAAAATAAAAGATCTCTTACAAATTTCTCCAAAGAGTACTTTGCTAATATTTCTTCATCAACATCAATATAGTCTGAGTATATAAACGAATCTGGAATTTGAATATTATCTCTATTAATTATTAATATATTTTGATGATTGTAAAAATCATAGTTCTTAATATCCTCATTAGTAGTTATTAACTTTTTTTTAGCACCTAGTGCTTCTATTGACCTCATTGATAATCCGATTTGTTTTTTTTGTTGGATGTCAATTATACACTTTGTACTATTATAGATAATTGCAGAGTCAGCATGAGACAATGACTTAAATTTGAACTCACCAATCGAAGCTTTTCTAAAAGCGTTTAAAAAGATATGTTTAACATAATATATCATTTTCATTTGTATGTACAAATATAAATACAAATTATACTTGTTTTGATATCTCTCCCTAATTTTGTTTAGTACAAGATATCTATCACTGTGTACAGTACCCACAAATGAAATATCATACTTATACTCATTTTTTCTATCTAGTGCAAATTGATCCGCAAAAAATAGTGGCCTAAATTTCAAGTTATATTTTTCCACATCTTCTCTATCAAAACTATATACTTCATCAAACCATTTCATCGTACTTAGAATTTGTGGGTAGTTACGAATAGAATCATAGAGGTATAGTATTTTTTTAATGTTCTTATGCCCTATTGCAATTTCTTTTAAAAATCCTTTAGGCAATATCTCTCCCTTAATCACTAGTAAGTAATCCACATTCTTTTCTTCATTTTCTTTTATTATTTTTTTGTAGTACCTTTGGTGCAAAAAGGTTGAAAATTTCGGTGCCAACCTTGTTAGTATTTTAATGAAGCCATTATTTGAAAGTAAACTATCATAGTATATAACGTTTATTCCCATTTCCTTCATTTTATTAATTATCAAATTATAAATGCCATGAAATTGTGGTGAAATGAGCATCACTGTTTTATTATTTAATTCATCCATCTATTTACCTTCTTTCTTTATCATTAAAATTAGAGACTTAGATCAAGAATTCACCTTTTCTAAATGCTTCAGATAGTAAAAATATGCAATCAGCATTGCAAGTAAATATGCAATATTTGACCCTATTGATGCTAAACTGGCTCCAAGCAAGTCTAACCTTGGTAACAAAAAGTATGCTAAAACTAAGTTTGAGATTCCTGAAGTAATAGCGGCATTTCTAACTAACTTGCTCATCCCTTTACTTGATAAAAATCGATTAATAATGTCTGCAAACCCAACCAATAATGCACCTACGCCTATAAGTTGAGCATAAATAATTGCGCCTTTATAATTGTTTCCAAATAGGAATGGTATCAAAATTGGAACCGTAATCACATATAAAGTGGCTATACCTACTGTCATAAACACAATCAGTTTCATAAATTTTTTATTAATTATTTTATCTTCTCTGAATTTTTTGAAAAATACAGAGCCTATAGATGTTAACAATATGCCAAGCGGTGAAGCTATTTGTACCGCCAAACCAAATTGTGCATAGTAAAAGCTAGATGAATACAGCCTCACTATTATGTTAACTACATAAGTTGAAGCCACAGATAGAATACTACCAAAGTATACAGGAATTCCAACTTTAAGGTTCGTTTTAAATAATTTTGCGATACCTTGCTTCTTAGGAATCACTGGCACTTTAAAGAAATGTAATAAGAACAATGGATATGCCATATTCCCTAATGAAAAGATTAGTAAACTCCATAATAGATTCAATTTAAAACCAATGGTTGTTCCTAATAATAGTGCGACCATTAGCAATGAAATTTGTATGATTTGTGTTACTATGTTTTTTATAGCAATATGCTTAATTTCGTTTAAACCCATTAAAACATAGTCAAAGTAGTATTGCAATATAATGGCAATTGCAAAAAAATAATATATTAACCAACTTAAATTCAGTAATTGACTTCCTAAAATATTTTGAAGAAAGAAAAGTAGACTAATTATAAGAAAAAAAGCAATAGTAGAGATGAAAAGCAAACAATTTCCAGCACTTATAACATCCTTTACCTCCTCTTTATGGAGTTTAGGATCTACTATTACATAAGCAACTGTGAATGGTATTCCTAAGATAATAAGAATTTGAAGAAACTGAAGCAAGTTAGTAACAAGTCTATAGTCCCCATAAATAGAAGGTGGTAACAAATAAGTAAATAACTTAATACCAATAAACTGCATCACAATTGTGAGTGCTGTAGAACCAACTAACTGAATATACTGTGCTAATGTTTTTGTTAAATTATTTGTTTTTTTCAAAGTTTTCACAGTACCAATCAATCGTTAGTTTTAGTCCATCCTCAAATGAGTACATTGGTTGATATCCAAGTAAAGTCCGTGCTTTTTCTATTGAAGCATTTGAATGCTTAATATCTCCTTTTCTATCATCTCTATATATTGGCTCTTTGCTAGTCCCTAGTAAATTAGAAATCATTTTGTACACATTAGATATTGTTTCTTGCCCTCCAAAAGCAATATTGTAAGACTCACCTGGAGCTTCTTCATGCATTGTTATACATGCTAATAGATTCGCTTGTATAACATTCTCGATATAGGTGAAATCTCTTGATTGCAATCCGTCTCCATTAATAAATACGTCTTGATTGCTTAGAAGTGCTTGCGTGAACTTTGGAATCACTGCTGCATATTGCCCCTCACTATCTTGACGTTTCCCAAAGACATTAAAGTAGCGTAAGCCAAATGTTTTCAAACCATAACATTTATAGTAAACTTTTGCAAAAAGTTCATTTGTCATTTTAGTTGCAGCATATGGTGACAGTAGATTTCCTTCTGTTCCTTCTTCCTTTGGCAACTTCGGATGATCGCCATAAACTGAAGAACTTGAAGCATAAACAAAACGACTAACACCTTTTACTTTTGCAGCTTCTAGCATATTCAAAGTGCCCTTGATGTTTATTTCTTCATAAACTAGTGGCATTTCTATGCTTCTAGGAACACTTCCCCAAGCCGCTTGGTGTAAAACGTATTTTACCCCTTCACAAGCTAACAAACAAGTTTCATAGTCAATAATATCACCTCGAATCAACTCAAAGTTTGGGTTATCTAGAAAATCGCATACGTTCTCATTTTTCCCATTCGAAAAGTTATCAAGAACTTTAACTTTACAACCAAAACTAAGAAGTCTTTCCACTAGATTAGAACCTATGAACCCCGCTCCCCCAGTAACAAGGAAAACATCCTTCTTATCAAATATCTTATTAAATTCAGTCATGATTATCACTTTTAAATTGTCAACCTAAAGTCTCCACAATTTAAACCCTTTCTTTAATAGATTTTCACTACCTAATATACCTTTAATATCAACAATAATTTTATCTTTTGAGTTCTTATCAAACATGTTCGAGTAATCTTCAATTGACATATTTTTAAAGCTTGAATGTGCAACTGCAATTATTAATACATCCAACCCTTTCAGTTCACTAATAGTCTCCATATTAATTCCGTACTCTTTTTTCACTTGTATAACATCCGCTTCTGGATCAACTAAGACAATTTGGTGTCCCCGTTCTATCAATTCATTATAAATATCCAAAACCTTAGTGTTTCTAGTATCCGGACAGTTCTCTTTAAAAGTAAATCCCATAAGGCCAACTTTTTTCCTTTGACTATCACTATTTATTAACTTATCAAGCTCTGAAACAATATAAGTTCCCATATTATCGTTGATACTTCTACCAGATAGAATTACGTTTGCCTCTATACCAAGTTCCTTTGCTTTATGCACTAAGTAATAAGGGTCAACCCCAATACAATGGCCGCCAACTAAACCAGGTTCAAAATTTAGAAAGTTCCATTTTGTAGCCGCAGCTTCTAAAACATCTCTAGTGTCAATACCTATTTCGTGAAATATTTTTGATAACTCATTCATAAATGCAATGTTAATATCTCTTTGAGAGTTTTCAATTACTTTCGCAGCTTCAGCTACTTTGATTGATGTTGCTTTGAAAACACCTGCATCAACCACCAACTCATATATTTTAGAAATTGTATCTAGTGATTCATCATCACAGCCTGAAACAACCTTTACTATATTTTCTAGTCTGTGTTTCATATCACCAGGATTAATCCTTTCAGGTGAGTATCCAACTTTAAAATCTTCTAGATACTTTAATTGACTAAGTCTCTCTAATATTGGTACGCAAATATCTTCAGTTACTCCAGGATATACTGTAGATTCAAAAACAACAATACTATCTTTATTCATATTTCTAGCAACTAATTCAGTAGCTTTTATAAGCGGTGTTAAATCAGGTTTATTTTGATTATCAATGGGTGTTGGAACAGCTACAATTATAAAACTCGCCTCTTTAATTCTAGATGCATCATGTGTGAATTCAACTGTTGACTGTGATAAAATATCATCTCCTACTTCTCTAGTTGGGTCAATACCTTCTTTATACTGTTTTATTTTTTCTTCAGATATATCAAACCCAATAACATCTATTTTTCTAGCAAACGAGACTGCAATTGGAAGTCCCACATACCCCAAACCTACTAAACACAGCTTGCTTTTTCTGTTTATTATATCGATATATACTTCTCTTGAATTCATTTCATTCTCCTCCTCAAGCTCTTTGTCAAGACCTTCTTTTTTCAATTGAATTTAAAATCGCCCTAAAATTAATAATGATTAAAAGAAACACATATACCCCAACTGAAAATATATTATAGGCGCTATTTCCTATGAAGTTATTAGCAGGAAGCATAAGAATGTGTAAAGATAAAATCATAAATATACTAAAATAAATATAGTTTTTTCTTTGTATTGTTTTAGTCCATGAAATTGCATATGCAAACCCTATCATAAACATAATCACAATTGCTCCAACAAAGGTAAAATCACTAGAATAGCTTGTAATTGAAGTAGGCCAATAAGTAGTATTACTCCATCCGAATTCTTCGTATATTCTAAATTCATATGTATTTTTAATCAGTTTATTTGTGTCTATTAATACATCTACGTAATCCTTTAGCCCACGCAAACTACCCATAGGGAAACTTGCCTTAAATGGTAAGCCCATCGCTAAATTTAGTCCATAATATCCATGTGTAAGATAGAACTCAATCGAAACTATTTTGTACATATTAGAGTCCCCAACTATTGAATATAATAAGTCATTGTTTTTAATCACAAAATATTTTTTTAAAGGCCTTAAGGTTTCTTCGATATCTAAAATATATTGCTTCTTCTTATCAACAACTTCTTCAGTCTGTGTCGCTTCTTTATTACCTTTGCTTACAGGGGGGTGTGAATTTTCTTGGGCTTGCGCTGTCATTTCAATATCCACTATATTATCCCTCACTGAACATAGATTATGTATTTCGCCTTTGTAAGCTACTTGACTTCGAACGAAATCCAATAAGGACTCTGTTACTTGTGATTCATAATCGCATCCAAAAATAGAATAAAGGTAGAATTCCTCAATGTTATACTGTGCCCTCATATTTTTTGCAGTTATTTCATTAATCATAGCAGTCCTTTTATCGTATAAATCTTTTCTCCCAGATTGATATGAGCCAAGAGTTGAAAATACTAAAATTAAAGCTATAATGACAATACAGATTTTCCACTTCATTTCACTTATAAAGTTATGAATGTTTATTTCATTTGAGGCTACAATATACTCACAAATATTAATAAGATTCAAAAGTACAAGTGTAAGTGCAAATATTATTAGGGAACTTTGAATTCCAATTATAATTGAGTAGGTTAAATTAATCATCACTATTATGTACGCTATAGTTTTGTATGGTTTTGTCATTCTATTATTATTGTAATATATAATTGGGATAATTAATGCATTCACCCCAGAAAAGAGTAAATTTAGCCAAAACCCAACTCTTCCAATTAACGGAACGCTAATATGATATCCATTTGAAATAAGTCTCTGAATCATTTTAAAATAGTCATACCCCTTTGAAGGATTTCTTAAAAATATAAAAATATTGTTGATACCGATGAAAAAAATAAGATTTGATAACACATACCACGAAGTGACTATAAGTGAAAATACAATCACTATTTTCGTGATTTTATCCTCACTCTTAATCAGTTCATTTTCCTCCACATTATTAATGTTCATTCTTTTTTTGTATATATTAAGATATACTATGTATCCCGACACCAAGCTTAAATAGCATAATAAAACATAAAATGCTAAAGTAAACGGACTACTTATCTTCCACCTAATCAAACCGAAAAATAATATTAAAAGCGTAATCAAGAGATAACATGACATTATTGTGATTGGGAGAAATAACAGTACTCTATTTTTGGTCTTTCTATCCATCTCTTCACCTCCAAGTCTTTGCATTAATATAATTCCATTCGTTGCAATTTCATTTCCCCCACACAGTCTTATTGACAATATGTGTGTAACTTTGAATAATCTTAGCAACCTTCACTGAAACATTTGTATCAACGTAATCATCTGGTAAAACAGTTTCCTCATTGTTTTCAAACATAGAGACCGCAAGATCAACTGCTTGTTGAACATCTTGTTCCTTAATACCACCAACAATGACAGTTCCATGATCAAGAACTTCAGGTCGCTCTGTAGATGTTCTAATAAGAACACCAGGGAAGTTTAACATCGCACTTTCTTCTGATAGTGTACCACTATCAGACAAGACACAAAAACTATTCATTTGTAAATGATTGTAGTCCATAAACCCAAATGGCTTCATGTTTTGTACCAGTGGATGAAACTTGAAATCACGGGCTTCAATGTATTTCATGCTTCTTGGATGCGTTGAATATATAACTGGCATTTGATATGTTTCAGCAATATGATTGATTGAAGTCATTAAGCTCATAAAATTATCTTCCAAATCAATGTTCTCTTCTCTATGAGCTGATACAAGGATATACTTGCCTTTTTCTATATTTAAGCGTTTTAACACATCACTTTGCTTGATTTTTTTCATATGAGAAGTGAGCACTTCTTGCATTGGCGAACCAGTTACAAAGATTGTTTTTCCATCTATTCCTTCGGATAATAAGTATCTTCTAGAATGTTCAGTATAAGGTAGGTTCACATCTGAGATATGATCGACAATCTTGCGATTAATCATTTCAGATACATTCCAATCCCAACATCTATTCCCTGCTTCCATGTGAAATATAGGTACTTTTAATCTTTTAGCACTAATCGCTGATAAAGCTGAATTGGTATCACCTAAAAGCAATACTGCATCTGGCTTAACTTTTTGAATCAAATCATAACTTTTAGCTATGATATTCCCCATTGTTTCACCTAATGTAGTCCCCACACTATCGAGGTAATAATCAGGTGCTCTAAGTTCTAAATCATCAAAAAAAACTTGATTTAAAGTATAGTCCCAGTTTTGACCTGTATGTACTAAAATATGATCAAAATATTGATCATTTGTTTTTATGCACGATGATAAACGAATAATTTCGGGTCTTGTTCCAATAATTGTCATTAGTCTTAATTTCTTCATTTTACACCTCCTCAAACATCGTATCAGGGCGATTCGGGTCAAACTGTTCACTAGCCCACATAATGGTTACAAGGTCTGTCGTCCCAACATTTTCAATGTTATGTGTGTATCCTGTTGGTATATCCACAACCATCAGTGTTTCACCACTTACTTTATACTCAATAATATCTGTTTCATCTATTTTTCTAAAACGAATAATACCTTCCCCAGAAACAACCAAAAACTTTTCATTTTTAGTATGATGCCAATGATTGCCTTTTGTAATCCCTGGTTTAGAGATATTAACAGAGACTTGCCCAAATAACTCAGTTTTTAAAAACTCAGTAAATGAACCTCTATGATCAACATTCATCTTTAATGGATAAGCAAATTGGTCTGTTGGCAAATAACTCAAGTATGTTGCATACAAAGCACCAATTAAAGCATTTCCTGTTTCAATTGTCGTTTTAGTTTCTCTAGATGTCTTAAATGATTGAATCGTTTCAAGTAACCACCCTAATGTTATATCATAATTTTCAGGTACAATACAATAATCATCTTTTCTTGTCGGTTCTTGATTTAATGCCTTCAAAAACTCTCGAACAACATCATCTATATAACACAGTGTTAATGGGTTACTTGGATCACTCACACTAACTGGAAGGTCACTTGCAATGTTATGACACCATGTTGCAACCACACTGTTATAGTTAGGTCGACACCATTTACCAAATAAATTTGTTAGGCGATAGACATAGACTTCTGATTGGTTATCTTTCCCATGATTGATAACAATCATTTCTCCTTCTTTTTTACTTTTACCATAATCATTATCAAGCATTGCTTGAATAGATGATGTAATCACAATTGGTGACTGGTTACCATGTTCTTTAAGTTTACGACAAAGCACCTCAGTAAAGCCAGCATTGCCCTCATAAAACTCACTAGGATTGGTTGGCCGATTAACTCCAGCTAAATGAAATACGAAGTCACATTCTTTTGTAAACATCGTTAGGTCATCAATCGTATTGTTTATATCATATAGAAATAATTCATGATCCGTTTGATATCGTAATGTTTGAACTAAATTTCTACCTACAAACCCATTTGCCCCTGTTATCAGTATTTTCATTGTTTGTTCCAACTTTCTAGCTCATCTTTGATTAGCTTAAGCGACAATAGTTTTTCTTTAACTCCTTCAACATCAAGTAATTCCGTGTTATTAGAATTAAACGCAGTTAGTTTTGTTTCTTCTTTATCAACACCATCAAAATAAGCACCATAGTTCAAATCACGACTATCACAAGGCACACGATAGTATTGCCCCATATCAATAGCACTAGCACATTCTTCATCAGTTAATAATGTCTCATACTTCTTTTCACCATGTCGAATACCAATGACAATGTCCTCTTTATCATAGTTAAATAAAGATTTTATAGCATTTGATAACGTTTCAATGGTACATGCTGGTGCTTTTTGAACCATAATATCACCATTATTTGCATTTTGAAAAGCAAAGACCACTAGCTCAACTGCTTCTTCTAAACTCATGATAAACCGCGTCATACTTGGGTCAGTTACAGTAAATGCTTTCTCTTGTTTCATTTGTTCAATGAACAAAGGAATAACTGAACCCCTAGATGCCATAACATTACCATATCTTGTACAACATATCATGGTTTTACTTGGATCTACTGTTCTAGATTTAGCAATAATGACTTTTTCCATCATCATTTTAGAAGCGCCCATTGCATTAACTGGATAAGCCGCTTTATCAGTTGATAAACAAACCACTTTCTTAACACCTGCTTCAATCGCAGCAGTTAAAACATTCTCTGTACCAATAACATTTGTCTTCACTGCCTCAATAGGAAAGAATTCACATGAAGGCACTTGTTTTAAAGCCGCTGCGTGATAAACAAAGTCAACTCCATGCATGGCATTCTTAATAGATTGCATATCTCTAACATCACCAATATAAAATTTAAGCTTATCATTTTTATAAGCTCTTCGCATGTTATCTTGCTTTAACTCATCTCTTGAAAAGATACGAATTTCTTTTATATCACTATCTAAAAAACGATCCAAAACCGCATTCCCAAATGATCCTGTCCCACCAGTAATCAATAACACTTTGTCTTTAAACATGTTCTTTTCCTCCAATCTATAAAGCACAATCTAAAAATTTACTACAATAAATTCTCACCATTTCCTTGTTTTTTTGTCGCTAAAGTGTTCCCATCTTTCACTTTACCTTCTTGCACACCTTCAGCTTTTAAAACACTCGTAAATGTTCTAAAGAATAACTTAACATCAAACAAAAAACTCATTGTGCGATAATAAGTACCATCATAATTTGCTTTTACTTCAATTGGTAATTCATCTCTACCACTCACTTGTGCAAGTCCTGTTAAACCAGGTTTCAGTTTATTTGAATGGTTTTTTTGTCTTAGTTGATTTAAATCAACTTGACTAGGTAAACTTGGTCTTGGACCAACAATACTCATATCCGCCTTAAATATGTTAAATAACTGAGGTAATTCATCTAAGCTTGTCTTTCTCATGAACTTACCAATAGATGTAATATATTGGTCTGGATTTTCAAGTAAATGCGTTGGTAAATTAGGGGTATCTACTCGCATTGTTCTAAATTTATAGATTGTAAATAAACGATCATATTGTCCAACTCTTTGTTGCTTAAAGAAAACAGGACCAGGAGATGTCGCTTTAATTATGACCATTAAAACAACCATGACTGGTAACAACACAACAATACCAATCAAAGCCAACACACGATCAATGATCCACTTAATTATTTTGTACATGTGTAATCCTCCTTTATGGCTTGTAATAGCGACTCTTTAAACAAAGCATGTTTGCTTTGTTTAATGACTTGCTTTTCTAAAGCATCAATTGCAGCTATCAATTGCATATGGTCAATTGGCATTGGATGCGTAACAAAGATAAGATTATTGTTAGTTTTATGAACACTTTCTTCATCTAATTTTAGTTCCTCAAACATCTTTTCTCCAGGTCTTAAACCAACTTCAACAATATCAATCTCTTGATACGGTTCATAACCAGATAAGCGAATGAGTTGTTTTGCTAAATCAATTATTTTAACTGGTTTTCCCATGTCAAGAACAAATATTTCACCCTGACTTGCATAAGCCCCAGCTTGCAACACCAATTGAGCCGCTTCAGGTATTGTCATAAAGTAACGAATAATATCGCGGTGTGTAATGGTGATTGGACCACCATTCTTTATCTGTTCATTGAATATGGGAATCACGGACCCATTTGATCCTAAGACATTACCAAATCGAACTGCAGCTAGTCTTGTAACACCATTTCCCCCTCTTGATTGCAAATACATCTCTGCAAGCCGTTTACTTGCACCCATCACATTGGTTGGATTTACTGCTTTGTCTGTAGATATTAGAACAAAACGAGATACGCTTGTTTCAATACAAGATTCAATGACATTGATTGTACCTAATACATTATTTTTAAACGCTTCGTAAGGTCTTGTTTCCATTAAAGGAACATGCTTGTGGGCTGCAGCATGATAGACAACATCAGGACTATAAGCATTGAAAATATTCTTAATTGTGCCTTTTTCTCGAATTGAAGCAACAACAGACACCACCTGAATATTGGTTGTTGTTAGAGTATAAACGAATTGACGTCTTAGTTCTTGTTCTAACATGTACAAGCCATTTTCATTGACGTCAATCATGACTAAAATACTTGGACTAAATTTTAGAATTTGTCGACATAGCTCACTCCCAATTGACCCTCCAGCACC
>CAZWEF010000033.1:0-17964 GCA_964632125.1 uncultured Erysipelotrichales bacterium | reverse complement strand
CAACTGGAGGATTATATGCCAAGAATCCTGCCCCAATTGTTTTAGCTACTGGTTTTGTTGCATCAATGTCTAATACCCAACCACGATATTGATCTCCTACATTAGGTAAATCATTTCTAATAATGGCATCACTATCAATAGCACGATCTGATGTGTTATGAATTGTGTACTGATACACACCACCTGTTTTTTCCACAAACTTTATCGCATACTTTCCATATCCTAAGCCTTTTGTATAATCGAATAAGTAAACACCATTAGCATCAGAAGTTGTTTTGATTGGCTGATTACTTCCATCTAACACAACTTCGTATTGCCCATTCACATCATTCCATTTATAAAGCTCAACTTCATGATTGCTAATAACTGTATCACCATCTGCCGCTATGTATAAACCATCAGCATTTTTATCAGCGAATACAGTACCCCCAATTTCTGCTATAACAAGTTCGGTTCCTACTCTCGTTGCTTTCAAGGTTCCTGAAAAAGTCGGACTCTCCACGTCATAGACTGGGTTGTAAACATTTCGGGTACCAATTTTATTACCTGTAGAAGCCGTATCAAAAGTTTCATCCACTTTTAAATCAACTCTTACATTAATCATTTCACCTGGTTGAATTTCCTGAAGGGCGACAAGTTTAACCATTGTTACTACACTTAAATCACTTGGAAGGATTGATGAATACGTAGCAGAAGCGAAATTTGTATCAATTGCATCTGTTGAATATAGAACCTCAAATTTACCATTCAAGCCAGATGTATCAACCGCTTGACTAAGCATCATATCCCAATTAAACGGCGCGCTTTGGAAATTACTTCCAAAATCCATTCCTGTCTTTGGAATAGGAATGTACGCAGTGAAAGCACTTGAAGGGGCATCACCATTATTTGTGATAACAACACTGTAGTCAGCATCAGTACCAGGAGTAAAGAATGAAACAGTATCTTCCTTTCCTTCAACATAAGGTGCTTTTGGTGCTTCTCCCTCTAAAGATAAGAAGGTCTCAACTAAAACATTTTTGTTTTCAATTATAACTAATTCTTTTGATGATGTTGTCAGCATCATTTCAGTTGTATTTCCATTTCCATTTAAATCGTATTGGTCAACAGTAGGGGTTGTCGCTGATCCGACAGCTGTCGTTGCTACAACACCTGCTTTTCCCCACCCTATTAAATCTCTCATATCATAGTTGCCAACTGTTTTAACTGAGGTCGTCATTTGATACTTTACTATTATTTTCTTTTCTCTAAATGGTTCGCCAAAATAACTTCCTACAAATGTTGCCTCACTTGTATTAATTTTATAAATTGTATCACCTTGGTTGTTTTCGTGAGTTGTATAACTCCATCCAGTAATTTCTTGCCCCGCTTCATCTTTCAACGTAAGCGTATCAATTGAGAGCGTCATACCTTTTGGCTCACGTAGGTAAAGTTCAGGTGCCTTAATCGCCTGTGTCGTACCATACTTATAAGCATGTGCTGCAATGGTCGCATCAATTTCAAAACCATTCCCTGCAACGACTTGATACACTTTTTGAGTCGAACCAGAAAACATACCAGAAGATGCAGTCACGATTGTTTTTGGCAGTGCCGTTGAATTAACAATTTTTGTTGACTTTATAACTTCAGTAGTTTCACGATTATCTGCATCATATAGTGATAGTGTAACGGTAGTTTCTGAAACACCGGTAGCGAGTTTGCCGAATGAAGTTACGTGATCTGCACTTAACAACCCACTTGCAGAACCCGAAAAATACCCTACAGAAAACGTGCCAACATTTGCTTCAAATTCCGTAACCCACTCATCCGCATCCAACTGCAACAATTGAGCGTCAAAATACTTAAGTCTCATTCCTCCTGGAATTGTAGATGTTGAAGTAACATCATATGTTCTACCTTCAGGATGTTTATTCGTTTTGTACACAACATCTTTTATTACGTTATCTACGACTGTAGAATCAAAAGGAATACGCAATGCTCT
The DNA here is from genome assembly GCA_964632125.1 of uncultured Erysipelotrichales bacterium. Lineage (GTDB taxonomy): Bacteria > Bacillota_I > Bacilli_A > Erysipelotrichales > CAZWEF01 > CAZWEF01. Next base: position 15,983 of record CAZWEF010000033.1, on the reverse strand, counting down.
CACATGCCAGTCACTGCCAAAGTCTAAATGCACGACTTGATTTGTTTTTCTACCTGCAGTCGCTGTATTTTCCACCATGAAATTACCAGCATATGTCAGATGTGTTTCACCAATAGATTCATCATAATACATTACTCCAGAATTGAATATTGCCATCTGATTAAGAATGTCACTCACTACATTAACCGAATATAATGAACCTTTTGACTCACTCGTAACTTTAGTGCCATCATAAAACTCTAGCTCTACATAATCTTGATTTGGATTTGTATATGTACCTCCCGTAACCCCTTCAGGGACAGAGTATTTAATGCGATATGACGGTCCAGCTATCCAATAAGGTACAGTCACAATAACTCTCGAATTTGCAACATCATTCTCAACAGTACCACTCAACCCCACCACACTATCGAAAACCATTCCTTGAGGGTAATGTATATAGAACTTAGCACTTTTCACGTATCTAAAACTTTCATCAAGTGGACTTGAATTCATCCAAGTGTTGACTCTCATTGTACGTGTATAACCGTAACTGATATCAGTGCCCACAGTAGGTGCTAGTTCATTAGAAGTTCCTTGAAGTGAAAAAACATTAAGTGCAGTTGACCCTATTAAATACCCAACTGCATAAATCCTTTGTTCAACCGCACCTATTTCAGTTCCATTCATTGAAACAGACGCAGTCATTGGTGTTGGAAGCTCCATAGGTCCATAGTAGCGCTTATTGTCTACACGCACTTTAAACTCAAATGTTGCCTTTTTAGTACCTGCACTTAACTCATAAGAAACTGTGCCAAATGTATTAGACATTGGACTAGGCTCTCTTGTTGGTAATGTCACTGCAGTAATTGCAGTTGACAATGGATCTGAAGGCAGGAGTGTTGCTGGAATCGAAGGATCAACACCAGTTGTTGAATAAGTCCCAGCAACAGGAATTTGAACAAACTTTAATCCCTCTGGGAGTGTGAAAGCAACTTTTTTACCTGAAGTCGAGTTGTCTTCATTGAAATCAGCCGTCACTTTAACTGTATGAATAGTGTTGTTATCCATCCCAACACTATGATCATAATTAACAACTTCAATCGTCACAGCAGCAGTATCACTTGACACAAGTGATGTCGGAGCAATCTCAACAACGTTTTGCATACTTTCAGGTTGCTCATCGCTAGTGTTGTTGATTGGTTCGATTACATCTTCGGTTACCGTAGCTGTAACCTCAATCAACTCTTCATTGAAACTTATTCTAATTAGGGTCGTATCCCCTATTTGACTTTGTTTTAGTGTTTCATAGTCTTCTTGATTAACTTCTGCCTCAATAAAAGAAACATTAGCCAACACTTTAACTTGTTCCAATGTTAATTCAGATAGGTCACCTTTCTCAATTGTAAAGTCACTCGCACTCAATGTTACTTGAGTTTGTTCAACTGTATCTTCCACCCCACTCAAACTTAATTGTGTGACGTTTGTCATTAACATAACCAACATAAGTGAAAAAGACATAATTATTTTGATTAATTTATTCATATTACTCTCCCTGTCTTCCTAAATTTATACAATTATATATACACATATCATATTTCACAATAATCGTAACATATCACACAATTATTTTCAATTAAAATGCAATTAACTTTAATTTATTTGTTTTGTTTGTTATTTAAGTGTCAATTGTGCCTTTTATGTCTTTTATGTTCTGTTAAATGATTCGTTTGCTTGCCAAATTAGTAAGTAGAAGAAGCCCGAAAATTATCTTTATAGTACTTTGTGTTTGAAAAGATCTCTAACCATTTTAACATAATAAAAAGACATAATGTACTGACCATGTTAAAATGTTTTTCCAAAACCAATAATAGGGACATTACTATTCTAGTAACTATTTTAGACTAAACCTTCATAATATTGATGATGAGAATGTTTTCATTTTTGATAACCCCATTCAAATCATCTCTTGGCGTTCGACACGCTAAACTCATCCATGCTTATCTTATCCATTTTTTTGATGATTGTCATTGTTGTCATACTTCTGCTCCTAATCTCCACAATCATGATTCTAAGACTCAAAATATTGTTCTCACTCGCTCTTCTCTTTTCCCCATTATCCTTGTCCTTTCAAAACAGCGTTATCTTTGCACTTATCGTCAGTGTAATTTCTTTTGCACTTCTTCCATTTTAAAGAACTTGAAGGCTTTATCGTAGCTCAAAGTGTCGTTTGGTGCGTTCTTAGGGACTATACTCAAGGCTAAACTTTTAATCGCTGATTGAATCCCACAACAAAAGAGCCCTTCGGCTCTAGTTTTCAGTCTTTTTTTTTGTAAGAAGTGTATAAATTGCTCTAATACGTTTCCAAAAAACAAAGTAAATTAACAGCAAAAACAGTATTGGCATCAAGATAAGAATAAATAGCCCTGTCAACATTTGCAGATTAAACTGCTTAAACACCTCTTTTGTTGTCGGATTAATAAACACTGGCTTTAGTGTGTCGCTGATCACCTCTTGGTCAACAACCTGTACAAATGAAAAGGTCTCAACACCACTCCCTGTTTTGAAATAAACCCTGAACTGCCCATTACCAATAGACTCTACTCTTGATTGTATAACCGGAATTGATTCACCAGTTTCAATTAGCCAAGCATGTGCCTTCGCTTGCTCTATCCAGCTCTTTTCATCCATTTGATCAAACATTTGTTTACTGATACGCAAATCTGTTGCATCAATCCCTTGCCCAATTGAAACAACCGTCCTTGGAAATTTAACCGTTACCGAAACAACCTTACTTACTCTATTACCCTGTAAATCATTCGTATAGATTTCAACAAAATATGTACCTGCAGTTTCAACCTCTTTTAGTTCATCCAATGTAATAACCGTTCTAGCCGATAGTGGCGTTACCATCAAACCAAACAACAGTACAACAATCACAACAAACTTACGCATCATTTTTTAATGGCAGTTCAACATGCATGATGACGCGACTTTGCTTTGTCTCATACATAAACTGACCTTTCATAATGTGTACCAAGTCTTTGATTAAAAACAAGCCATTGCCACTACTATATACATGATTATTGGTCGCCTCTTCAACTACCACATTAAATAAGTTTTCGCTTTGACTCATACGATCAATATCTTCTTGAGAACTTTCATTTTCGGTTTCAATTACTAATCGATTACTTGATACGTCTAAACTAAATCTTATTTGAGAACCCTCTACTGCATACTTAATCATATTGGATAATAGATTATTTATAAGTAAAATCATTGTCACCAAACTAAATACAATGGTTGTTTGCTCTGGCATCTCTAACTCAAGTTCTAGTTCTTTTGCATGTAAATAAGCACCATGTTGTCTAATGCTTTTTGATACTAGAGCCATGATATCAATGGTTTCATACTGAATATCCACACCATATTGATCTTGACTAAGTACTGCAAGTATCGAATTTATTTCTTTTAAAAAACCGTCAATTGCCTTTACATTAGTTTGACCCATATAAGTCACTTCAGGTGTTTTAAGCTCATCCATCATCATGTCATTTTCTAACATGAGTTGATGAATAGGTGATTTTAAATCATGTACTAAGCCCCTAGATACGAGAACTGTATTGTGTAGTCGTTCTTTGTTTGTTTGAAGTTGCATTTCAAGTTCAGTATGCTTTCTTGATACAGCCTTAATCGAAGCATCCAATTTAGTTGCAAACAAACTGAGTTCTTGATTGATGATATCTTCGCCTTGTTCTACTTCTTCAAAATGGTACTCATCCATTTTTTTAATCGATTTTCTTATTCGATACAACGGTTTTAGTAGAATCGCATGCAAAAACGCAACCAAAACAAGCAACAACAATGTGCTTAAAACAATCAATCCATTCTGTGCAAAGAAAAAATGTCCAATGTATGTTTCAAGAGGCATACGGTAAATTGCATACCAAACATCGTAAGTTTCAGTACTTGTTTTAACTTCACCTTTCACTTCAAGTAAAACAGCTTCTTGATTTAGGATGCCTTTAGCTTGATTTAATGGTATGGGGATGCTTTGATAAAGTGTTTTCTCATCTTGTTCAACAATGACTTCAATTGGATATTTTTCTCCAAGTTCAATCAAGCTTTCACTAATATTATTGTCTTTAAATGAATCTTTTATACGTTGCTCAACATCTAGTAAGTATTGTTGTTCCATATTTGCAATCGATGTTGACAAACTCATGAAGTTAAGAACAAACAACCCAATAATAATCCCATATAAAATTAGACTACTTACAGTTAATAAAATCAGTTTCTTTTTAATGCTCATTCCATTTATACCCATACCCTCTTATTGACATGATTGAAAACGTCTTTAATTTGGCTCTTAATTTCTTAATGTGCATGTCAACAGCACGATCATCAACTATTTCTACTGTTTCTGTCCACAAAACTTTTTTAATTGCTTCTCTTTCAAGTGCAACGCCTTTGTTTTCTAAAAACAATTTAAGTAATTGAAATTCTTTGAATGACAATGATACTTCAACATTATTTTTAAGTACTTTTCGTTGATTTAAAAGCATCACAATGCCTTCTGCTTTTGAAGATAGTTGTTGTTCCCTTGTATCTAAAACCTTTTCTTTAATTGGTTCATTTAAAAGTCGTTCAACATATTTCAACAAAACATCCTTCGGCTTATCTTTTCCTAAGTAACAATCAACATTGCTTTCAATTGCACTTATTTCTGTCATACTTGTCGGTTCTGCTGTTAAAATCATGGACTTAATATTTGGTTGCATGCGTTTAATTGTCGAAACAAAACGAACACCATCAAAAATATCCATGACTAAATCTGAAATAACCAAATCAAATGATTTAACCGCTGCTTTTTCAATACCAGCTACTGGATCTAGCGCATAAGTCACATCAAAACCATTGGATAAAAACAACTTCACCAACGTCATCAAATATGTTTCGTTGTCATCTACAATTAATACGGATTTCATTTAACACGCCTCCAATTCAGCTACTTTAATAAGCTTTCAAAATAATCATATGCGTAAAGCCTAACTTTGTCAATGAAACAATCTATGTTTTTTGGTTAATTTTATGATAAATGTTACATTTGTTATATTTGTGTACCTTTTGTTAACAGCTCTCTTTCACTTTTCATCCACTCAAAGTAAGCTGTTAAAGCAAGCTGTTCACGTGCATTGTGTACATTGACCATAGCATTAGATTTAATCGCAAGTAGCTTACTTAATTCATGAATTGGCATCCATTGAACAACCATACCTTGTTGTTTTTCTTCATCAGTCAGATGTTGTTGCCCGACAGATGCTTTTTCTATATGATAATAATAATGGGTATATGTTGCATCAATAAAGCGTTCTTCCAAAATCACAAACAAAGTGGCTGATTCAACGACAAACCCAGTCTCTTCTTCAAACTCTCGTTTAAGACACATATCCATCGTTTCTTCGCCCTCTTTGCCACCCCCTGGAATGATATACAATGATTTACTTGCAACATAGGTCATCAAGCATTCCCCTGACTTCATCCAAACACCACGGGCAGTACATCGCTGAAAAGATGTTTGTCCATCCCCACCATAATCAAGTACCATCTTATTCATTCTAATCTACTTTGGGATACTCAATTAAGTAGTGCGCAAGTGCACCATATAAATTGGCATCGTCTTTTAATTTTCCAATTTGTATAACAGGTCGAAGTTCAGTTTTTGTTTCAATCATGACTTGGTCCATTGCTGCATTTAACCTTTCAAGGATATCCTCTCTATTTGAAATAGCCCCACCAAGTAAAATAACTTGTGGATCCAATGTATATTGGACATTATAAATACCCCAAGCATTGGCCTCATAAAATTGATGAATGAGCTGTTTATAATAAGGATGATCTGATTGTTCAAACAGTAAGCGCCCATTCTCAATTGGATAACCATCTTTTTTTGCTTTATACAAAAGACCACCAACCGCTCCTAATTCACTCCAAGTTCGTATAGGATGACGATCCAAAATCATATGTCCGAATTCACCACCATGGGCATGTTCTCCTTTTAGCAGTTTTTGATTGACCACAACAGCGCCACCAATACCTGTTCCAATGACCACATACACAAGATCATGATAATCTTTTCCTTGACCAAAATACAACTCCCCTAGTGCTGCACAATTTGCATCATTTTCAATACTTATGTCTAGCCCTGTTCTCATTTTAAATACTTCTTTCCAGTTTGGTCCATGGATGTATGGTATAGCACTATCTCCATGAATAACACCAATTTGATCATCAACAGCACCTGGTGCACTAAATGTAATACCCTTTATATCATATTGTTCTTTCTTTTGTTCATAGACATCGACTAGGCTATCAATCATACCCTCAAATGTTAGGGCAACAGGTATACTTGATTTTTCTAACATTTGCCCTCCTTTTGTTATAATCGCAACTTTTATGGCACTACCACCAATATCAAAACATAACATTTTTTCCATACATTAACCCCTTTCATATCTATTATTATAAATCAATTTATGTCATTTGACTATCTATTTATGAGTTGATTTATACCATAAAAAGGATATAATGTAACAAAGGGGTGTTAGGATGGTATTTAGTAGTGTGGTCTTTCTTTTTTACTTTTTACCTATTGTTTTAGGGGTTTATTTTGCCTTACCCAAAAGGTTTCGTAATCTGTCACTATTTGTTTTTAATTTAATCTTTTATGGATGGAAAGAACCTGTTCTCATTGGATTAATGTTGTTTTCAACCGTTAATGATTATTTTCTAGGAAATAAAGTGTATCAACATCGAAATGACCTGCAAATGGCAAAACGATATTTGTATGCATCAATCATCATCAATTTATCGTTGCTTGGTTTTTTTAAATACACGGATTTCTTTATCCAAAATATTAATATCTTATTGAACCAATCCATACCCCTTCTCAATTTAACCCTACCGATTGGTATTTCCTTTTACACTTTCCAAACAATGTCTTATACCATTGATATATATCGAGGTCAAGCAACACCTTCAAAAAACATCCTTGATTTTGGTACATACATCACACTCTTTCCTCAATTAATCGCAGGTCCCATCGTTCGTTATAAGGACATCGCTAAGCAATTAAATGACCGTCAAGAATCCATTGATCGCTTTTATTTAGGCGTTCGTAGATTTCTTGTTGGGTTAACCAAAAAACTGTTTCTAGCCAATACAATGGGCATGGTTTGGGATGCCATACAAAAGCAGAACCCTCATTCGTATTCAATGTTACTTGGTTGGCTGGGTATTATTGCATTTGCCTTCCAAATTTATTTTGATTTTAGTGGTTATAGTGATATGGCCATTGGTCTTGCAAAGATGTTTGGATTTGATTTACTTGAAAACTTTAATTACCCCTACATTGCTCAGTCCATTACTGATTTTTGGCGCCGTTGGCACATGTCACTAGGAACTTGGTTTAAAGAATATGTGTACATACCACTTGGTGGCAATCGTAAAGGATTAAAACGAACCTATATTAATCTTGCCATTGTTTGGTTTTTAACTGGTTTTTGGCATGGTGCGAGTTGGAACTTTATTTTATGGGGGTTACTCTATGGCGTGCTTCTCATGCTTGAAAAAGCCTTTTTGCTCAAAGCACTCAAACAAGTGCCAAGGTTCATTAGACATCTTTATACATTGTTTTTTGTTTTAATTGGTTGGAGTCTATTCCATTTCATCGAACTTAGAGCAGCATTTGCTTTTATCCAGAACTTATTTGACTTCAATCATTTGGTGGATACACAAGCCTTATTTACCCTCAACAACAACATCCTACTCTTTCTCATTTGTGCCTTTGCAAGTCTGCCTATTGGTCAATATGTATATAGGAAAGTAGAACATAAGCACTCGTGGATTAATCCAATAATGGTTGGCTTTGCTTTGATTTTATGCACCATGTATTTAGTTGATTCTTCTTTTAATCCTTTTCTTTATTTTCGTTTCTAGGAGGTTATTATGAAAAAAACAACCATCGTTATCTTTGTTTCATTTCTTACTCTGTTCATGTTTTTTAACCTCGCTACACCATCTTCTTCATTTTCCGTAATTGAAAATAGACCCCTTCAAACTTTTCCTGTGTTTTCATTTGAACGGTTAATAAATGGTTCATTCACAAAACAACTTGAAACATATGCAAGTGATCAATTCTTTTTAAGAAATCAATGGATTGAAGGAAAAACAAGAGTTGAACAGTTATTATTGAAGGTTGAACATCATGGTGTTTATTTTGGTCAAGATGACTATTTAATTGAGCGTTTTGTTGATTACTCTGATACTCAAGCAACAAGAAATACCAATCGACTTAAAGCTTTCTTAACAGCTGAACATGCATTTTCAACACATGTCATGCTTGTCCCTACTGCTGTTTCAATCATTCAAGATAAGCTACCGAGAACTTCTTTTGATTTAGATCAAGTTGCGATCATTCAAAAGACCTTAGCACCCTTTAATGAACAAAGCATCGATATCATCCTAGCGTTAAAAGAGACATCTGACCCATTTTATAAAACCGACCATCATTGGAATGTTGATGGTGCTTATCAAGCATATCTTATTTTAGCGAAATCTTATGGTTTTACACCTCTAGATAAACAAGCATTCCATATCGAAGTTGTTGGTCAATCATTTCAGGGTTCTTTATTCTCTAAATCAGGTATGTTTTGGCATGAAGGTGAGGATCTTGTTCGTATGCATCATCCTAGTCATGACAACATTGATTTAACCATTGGCAATCAAGTTTATCACTCAATTTATTTTGAAGAATACTTGAGCCAAAAAGATCAATACATGTATTTTATGGGTGGTAACCACCCTATTGCGACCATTGATACACATCATGATGGTAAAAAAATAATGATTGTAAAAGACTCCTTTGCCAACATATTAATACCATTTCTAATTCCTCATTTTAGTCAAATCGTTGTGGTTGATGTTCGTTTTATCAATCAAACCGTATCCATGATTGCTGATCAATACCAAGTTGATGATGTCCTTGTTTTATATAGTTTAAATCAGTTTTTAAATGAATTTCATCTAGCCTTACTACAGTGACCTACTTTAATTCAACTATTTATTGTGTTATAATGCATCTATAGGGAGGGTACTTAAAATGAAGAAGCTATTTAGTTTGGTTTTGATTGCCTCATTGCTTTTTGGATGCACATCTAATACTGTGAGGAGTGATGTTTCGTTTGATACGCTCAAAACAGGTATTGAAACTGTCGTAAAAGAAAAAAGAGAAAACATTATGGTAAGTGAGCTTGATGTGCTTGAGGCTTTTTTAGGGGATGAAGTAAATAATGTAGAGCATGGCGTTTTAATGGGTGGTTTCATTACGGATGCTACAAGAATTATCATTATTGAAATGAAAGAAGGCAAGTCAACTCGAAATGTTGAGTCAATCTTAAATGAAATCCTCAAATCTGACCAAGAAACTTTTTCTTGGTATGTACCAGAACAAAACACATTTGTGAATGATGGTGAAGTGATTGTTAAAAACCAATTTGTGATTTTGGTTATTGCTGAAAATCATCAAGATATTATTGATAAAATAGAAACAATATTTGAAAAAAAATAAGATATGAAGTAAACCCCGAAATTTGATTGAACACATTTCGGGGTTTACTTTTTTGCATTGCTTGTAATTATTGCAAGCTACTTTTATTTAGACAATGGATGGAGATCTACCCAATCAACTTCAATATGATTTTCTTGACAACCATTTAGACATATAAAAAAGACATCCGAAGATGTCTTAAGCATTGTCTTGACGACGTTTATTTGATACGACCATATAAAGACCACCAACAATAATTAACCCTGATAATCCTATCGATGAAGTCATACCTGTTTCTGGTAAAACTTTTTTATTATTGTCTGGGTCAATAGTTTGATCCGTCCCTTGAATTAATGGATTTTTATAAGCATTGGTTAAATGTTTTTGTTCCTTAATCATTTGTGTTAATAAATCCCTTAATGGCAACTGCGTATTATTTACATGAGTCGCTTGAGAGAAATCATATTTATCGCCACCAGTAAGCATGAAGTCAAGAATAGACACACTGTATACTTTAGTATCTTCTACTTTTGTGCCATCAAGTAGTCGCATCGATGTGATTTCAGGTAAATTATCAGCTGTCATACCATAATAAACAGTTAATCCATAGAATTGACCAGGTTTAAATCCTTGAGTAAACATACCATGAAGAATCAATTCTTTTAGTTGAGCACCTGTGACATCAACAGTTACAAGTGTATTATCAAACGGGAAAATTTCATACATTTCACCAACCGTAATATTACCCTCATCAAAACCTTTACGGATACCACCACCATTGATAATCGCAACATCTGTTTTACCTGCTTCTTTCATCATTTTGGCAACTTGATAACCCATTGGAGTGACTTGAACCTCATTGCTTGTCGTATGATCAAATGCATCTGAAGTCCCAATGACTTCATTGATAACTGGTTCTAAATCTTTCATGTATTGATTGATGATGGTATCAACTGCTGGACTTGTCCCTAGTTCACTTACGCGACTAGAAAGATTATCAACTTCTTGCCATGAACCAATGTATTGACCATCCAAATCAAACACAGTATGGATTTTAGCAACGCCACGGCCATTATATCCTGCCTGAACAACTGGGATACCATTAACATAACCACTTACGAATTGATGTGAATGTGCTGTGATGATCCCATTAACAGCCGTTTTTGAAAGTGCATTTGCAAGTGTTGCCCCATCACCTGAAACAACCCCATCTGTTTGGAAACTAGCTAAATGTGAAAGCACAATAACCGCTTGAGCCCCCTCTGCTCTAACAATCGGTTCATATTTTTCCACTGTCGAAGCTGGATCTAAGAAATCCAAGTCAGCAACATTAGCTGGCAATGTCGAATATTTTGTATCCGGTGTTGCAATACCTATAATACCAATTTTAGTGCCATTTACATCAACAATTGCATATGGCTTTACAAAATCTGCCGGTTGACCAGTTTTATTATTAACAATATTGGCTGCTAGGAATTGATAGCCACCTTGTGTTTGCCAAGTCGGCAATAGGTTGACACCCCAATCAAATTCATGGTTACCAACTGCTGAATACTGAATGCCTATTTCTTTAAATATATCAGTTAATACTTCCCCTTTAGTTAAATTAGACAAAGCACTTCCTTGATAATGATCGCCCCCTGAAAGCAAAATAGTATTCGGATTTTGTGCTTTAGCATCAAGCAAATATGCAGCTAATTTAGATGCACCAATATTTTTACCTGACTCTAAGATACTGCCATGGAAATCATTGAAACTGAGTAAATCAACTGTTTTTGTCACTTGCGCAACATCAGCCAATGTTACTGAACGACCATTTACTTTTCTTCCATCTTCTGATCTAGGAATTAACAGTGTGCCATTTCCAATCAACTTAACGACAATTGCACGAAGTGATGGGTCATAGCTATATCCTGTCAATTGCCAGTTATGATCAACATCTGGTGTAATGGTTTGTTTTTCAATGATATAATTGGTGATCATATCACGAATCGCATCCACTTGACTTCCAGTTGATTCATAAACTTTTTCTGCTGTTGCAAATTCAGGTAAATCAGTCATCAAACCATTTGCTCGATAGTTATTGATCGTTAAGAATATTGTATCTGTGTCTTGAACTACTTGTTTATCACTACTGTAAACAAGGTTTACAACACGACTACCTTCAGGTTTTGAAATATCTACTTGGTAATCAACACCTGCAAACATGTCATAATTATAGGCTGGAATGTTAGCATTAAACGAAACCGTTAAGTCACCAGGATTAAATGTATTGTAATACCCAGCACTCCATTCCATGTATTTTTTTAATTGTAATCCATTTACTTTTAACACAACCAATGTGTTGTCAAATTGATAGATTTTAGAGACATCTGCCTTAGTCATTTGACCTTCTAATACATTGGTATTGGTATTGAATAAAGCTGCCCCAGATACTTGACGACTAGAAGCAATCGTTGCTCCTAATGCTTTTTCAGCTTCCATCATTTGAACCTTTAAGATAAGATCAATAAATGCTGAATCTTCTAATTGAGCTTGTGGAATATCAGCAATTTCATTTGGCTGAATTAAATTACCACCACTTAATGAACCAATTATTTGATTGGCATCTGCCACTGCACGCTGATGCGCTGGTCCAAGAAGTGCCGTGATTTCTGCATCTTCTGCCACTGTTTTATCCACTGCAATGTTTTGACCAACAACATCTTGTGCTCTGTCTGCAACCACATATTTACCAGTTGTTGTATCAAGAGTGAGTGTGATGTTAATTTGAGCCAAACTACTTCCAAAGCTACCAGGCTCAATAACCAATGCACCAGTAGTTGATCGCTCAAGACGCGTTTGATGCGCATGACCTGCAATGACTGCATCAACTTCTGGGAAGTTGTTTGCTACATAAGTTGCACTATCATTTCCAAACTCACCGTCAAAACCAGCATGGAAACTCACCACAATCACATCGCCTAAGTTGCCTGCCTTGATTTCATCAATCGCTTGGCGAATTTCATCATAAGGATTGGTGACAGTATATCCCTCTAAGTTTGTTTTATCCCACTTGGTGATATGTGGTGTTACAGCCCCAATGACTGCAATATTTACCCCATCACGTGTGATAATGTCATAGTTATCAGCAACTCTGTTTGCAGGCACAGCTTCACCTTGATAAACATTTGCTGACAAGAAGGTACCATTGAACGTATCCCTTACTTGTTTGAATAATGTCATGCCATAGTTAAATTCATGATTCCCCGAAACAAATACATCATAATTTAATGCATTTAAACCCATGACCATTGGTAACACTGGATCTTTTAAAAACAACATCGATGAGTTGCCTTGAATTGTATCCCCATTATCAATTAATACAGTGTTAGGATTTGCTAAGCGTTGTTCTTTAATTTTAGTTGCAACACGAGAAAATCCACCTTTACTGATTGCACTATTCGTTGCATAATCATACGCAACCATGCGGTTATGTAAATCTGATGTTGCTAAAATTTGAATAACTTTTGTATCCACTGCTGCTATACTTAACTGACTTGTTAAAGCAAATACCAACATACAAACAATTAAAACTTTCGACACGATCTTTTTCAATTCCCTAATCCTCCCTTTCACACTCAATATATCATAGTCATTTTAGTCATTCAAGATTTTTTTATGTCTTTTTTTAAGATTGTATAAACAAAAATTAATAATCATTTTAAAGCAAAAAAGTACATGAATATGTTAGCAAAAAAGTAACCTAACGGTTACGATATAATGTTTTTATGAAATGAGTGACTGTTGATACCATTAAAATACCTAATGCAAGTATACAAGCATCAGCCATGACAGATACGCCTAGTTCAATAGCTCTAAACAAATCATCGTTAACAACTGCAAGCATGGTCAAATACAGCGCCCCCCCTGGTACAAAAGGTATCAATGCAACAATTGAGAATGTTGTCACTGTCGTCTTTCGGACACGAGCCATGATTTCAGCATATGTTGCAAACACGCATGTCGCAATAAAAAGTGCACCTGCATGTGAAACATTAAGGGTTTGAAGCATTTGATACACACCATACCCAAAAACGCCACCTAACGCAGCAAATATGAGATGATGTTTATTCACATGAAACAAAATACCAAAGCAAAAACAAGCTAAAAATATCAAAATGAGTGAAATCAAACCAACACCCCCAGTACATTATGCCAAACAATGATCATAAATCCTGCACCGATTGCAAGACCAACTGCAATCAATGTGGCTTCCGTTGCTCTTGTTATCCCTGAAAGCAAATCTCCTGCAATGGTATCACGAATGGCATTTGTTATAGCTACACCTGGTACTAGGTTAAGCAAAGTTGCAATGATGAGTGGGTCCCGTTCAATTAAAAGACCACTATACTCTAAAGATAAAGCCATGAAGGCTACCATACTTGAAAGTAATGTTACTTTAACAAAGAAATTAATCCCGAATTGCTCCATGCGTTGATTCAAAAACGAAACCAAACAACCCATGAAAAATGCATAGAAACCAACACTTATTGGCACGCCATTCAACAATGCAAAAAACATAGCTACACCACCACCAGCAACAACCTTCAATCTCATCGGGTATTCCTGTGTTTGCTTAATGATTGATAACTGTTGATTTAAATCATCCAACGTTAATTGTTCTTGTAAAATGTTTCTTGAAAGATGATTGATTCGATTAATTTTATCCAAATCAATTTTGCTTTTTCTTACTCGCATGGTTTTTGAATAAGAAACACCTAAATGATCAAACGAAACAAACAACCCTGTCGGTGTCGCAAACGCACTACCACCTTCGACCTTATAAGCATTTAATACATATGAAACAGTTTGTTCCACACGTGTTGTTTCTGCCCCACTTTCTAAAAGCAACTGACCAAATGCAATACTTACTCTTAACAGTTGTTCCGGGTTCATAACACTACCTCATTGCTGGTTTTATACAGCTTGGATGATAAACTTTGATTTGTTCTTGTTCTAGCACTTCAAATGTTTCAGATAAAGTCAACATAGAAAGACAATCATCTTCTTGATTGGTTATAAATAATTTATGATTAGCGATACAAAAATCTCTGGGTTCTTTCCCTGTTTTAAATGATGTAACACGTTCAAATTTATTAAGAACATCATAAACAAAAACCCGTTGCATACCACGTGAACAAAACAATAAATAACGTTCTCCATACATTTGAATTGCCGAACCTGACCATAAACCATCTACCTTAAGTACATGTTTGGATAGGATACTAACACTACAATCAAAAGCAAGATGATAAATTATGGCTTTGTTTTCACAAAGCAAATAGTATGTATCGCCCTGTTTAACAAGTTGTCTTGGTCCACTACCTGGCTCTAGTTCAAGCGTTTGTACAAGCGCTCTTTTTTCATCAAACACATACAAACAATCAAGCCCATAATCCACAACCAATAAGTAATCACCAATAAATTCTGTATGATGTATTCGAGATATTTGGCCTGCATTTACAGGGACAACATAATAAAAAACACGCTCAGACTTGTCAACATCATAAAGCTCAAAACTGCCTTCATGAAAGTACGATAATGAAACAAATTGACCATCAGCTGAAATTGCAACATGACAAGCACCCCTAGCAATCGTATCTCGTAAAATAACGTTCTTTTTTTTCGTTTCAAAATCAAACAAAAGTAACCCACACTTAGTTTGATTCCATGTTAATGCTGCTAAGTATTTTTGATGAACAGCTAAAAATGTTGGATTATCTGCCTCAACTAATAAAGAACATTTGTGTTCTAATGTTGTCATATCTAACTGATAAATCCCTCTTCCCTTTTGTTCATTTGTGTAACTCCCTACGTAAAATGTTGCCATATTATCCCTCCCTTATTACTATTATAAGTAAACAAATACCCAAAGTAAAGCTTAATCTTTTTTCGTTAATTGATTGAAAATTTGAGTCAAACAGTCTATCATAAAGAAAGGAGGTAGTCTATGAAATATAAAGCTAAAGAAACAATTCTTTCATTCCAAGAAGATTTACATCAAATTGCAAAATCATTATATGATCATCCGGAAATAGGCAATGAGGAATATCGCTCAGCCAATTTATTATCGGATTTTTTGGAAAAGCATGGATTTACAGTTCAACACCCATATATCGTTCCAACAGGGTTTAGAGCAACATATGATTCAAAAAAACCTGGAAAAACAGTAGCCGTCTTGTGTGAATATGATGCTCTGCCAGAAATTGGTCATGGCTGTGGCCATAACTTAATTGCCGCAATGGGCGTTGGTGCAGGACTTGGCATTAAGTCTGTAATTGACGAAATCGGTGGCAAAGTTGTCGTCTTAGGCACACCAGCCGAAGAAAACTTTGGTGGTAAAGTATCAATGGTT
>CAZWEF010000032.1:0-18555 GCA_964632125.1 uncultured Erysipelotrichales bacterium | reverse complement strand
CTGACTAAATAAAGAAATGTGTGAGATTATAACGTTTAGTGAACAATTAATTCAACTAAGAAAACAAAAAGGATTATCCCAAGAAGCTTTAGGCAATCAAATCAACGTTTCAAGACAGACCATTTCTAAGTGGGAACTTGGTGAAACAACCCCTGACATGGATAAACTAGTTGCGCTTAGTCATGTATTTGACGTGTCGCTTGACACGCTTGCATTGGGCAAAGCAAACAAGAAAATAACATCACAGCCTACAAATGCTCAAGTCATTGGTAAAGTCATTTTTAGAATCTTCCTTATTTTGCTTGGTTTGTTTGCACTCTATATTTTATTAGTAGTTCTACTTATGATTAGATTTTAGCTTATTCATGTATCCATTTCGTCACCTGCTCCATGTTTGCAAATTGAACATGGGACTTTTTATGTTGTTTACTTGTATCCATTAAAACAAAGACACGGTCTGCTTGCTTGATGATGGTCTTTTTAATCAATGCTTCACTCATATCAGGGGTTGAAAAACCAAATGAATCATCATAGGCATTTGCCCCCATAAAAGCAATATCAAAATGCAACATTTGTATTTGCATCATAGCGACTTCTCCCACACATACTTGGGTTTGAGGTTTAACTTGTCCCCCGATTAACGAGAATGAAATGCCATGCTTTAATAACTTTGGAATATGATGAATCCCATGTGTGTAGACATGAATATCTAAACCTTCCAAGTAATCAATCAAACAATCAATACTAGAACCTGCATCTAAATAAATACGATGACTGCCTTTTAAATACGTGGCTGCTTTTTTTGCAATCATTTGTTTTTCAAGTAAATGATCTTGTTGTCTTTGTTCAACACTTTCATCCATCACATCATGAAAACGAATAGACTTTGCACCACCATGAACCTTTTTAATTCTTCCTGCTAAATCAAGTGCTAAGATATCTCTTCTAATGGTAATTTGTGCACACCCTAATTGCTTTGCTAAAGCCTCTACATGCATAAACTGATGTTCATCAACTAGTTTAACAAGTTTATTCAATCTTTCTTCTTTCAACATATGTAAGCTTCTTCCTTATTTCAACATATAGACAAGTAACCCTAAAGATAAAACCAAAAGACCCACTTGTATCCATAACCTTGTTTGTACCTTTTTAAATAAAGGTTTTGCTTCCTCTAAATCCTTAACAAACCACAAATGATAATATGCTTGAACAAGCCCTGTACCAAATGTTTTCTTAGTCGCTAAACGTCTACCTAACACCCATCTTGCATGCTTATCCCCTGCACGAATTAATTCTTTTAATAAAGCATAACCTTTACTAACTTGACCTTGTTTTAAAAGGGCATCCAAACACACATCAAGCGCAAAAGTTTGTCCCCCAAGGTAAGCACGTTGCATCCATATAACCCCTTGTTCAATATCTTGACTTACGCCAATGCCTGCAATCATACAAAGACCTAAATTCATCATCGCTTGAGATTGGTTTTTCTCAACACCTTTATTAAAGTAGTACAATGCTTTAACTTTATCTTGTTTACTCATATAATACTCACCCAAGTAGTTTTCAACAGGAATCTGATCTTGTTTACATATTTGATGAGTCAAGTAATCAAACATATCATCACCATCTTCAAGTAACTTTAACCACTCAAACATAGCTTGATAATTGCCCAAATCAGCTGCTTGTTTAAAATAATCAATGGCTTTTTCCATTTGATTGATATACAAATGATAATACCCAAGTGGTACTAATGATTCAACAATATTTAACTCATGTGCTTTCACAAGATGTTCATATGCTTTTTTATGATCTTGTGTACATTGAATGCCTTGATCATACATATATGCAATCAATAAATGATAATAAGGTTCAACTTTTGTTTCCTGTTCATACCACTCAAAAGGCATGGCTAAATGCTCAATCACTTGGTCATATTGTTGATGCTTGATTGCTTCTATGATGTCCATTGTTTGATAACCTCCTTGATTATAGCTTCTCTTTTTTCATTAAATAAAGGTTTATTGTCACGTCCATAATGAACTTGATTACTTAACCAAATAAACGCACGCTCTTGATTTAAATCCAAAAGAATGGATGTCCCTGTAAACCCTGTATGATAAATAATACCAGGCGCTCTAACAATCCAACCCAATGTTCTAGAAACTGTTTCATCTTTGATATAAGTTGTTTGATACATAGAAGCAATATGTTTAAATACATCTTCAGACCAATACGCTTTAACCATTGTTGAAACATCCATGATGCTTGAAAAAAGACCAGCACTACCTGCAACACCTTCCATCACATACCCTTTACCATCATGGACAACCCCTTGTACCAATCCTCGATTTGGTTTTACTTCTGTTGGTGCACAACGCATTTGTTTATCTTTAGGTACATTAAACCATGTTTCTTTTAGACCAAGTGGTTGTTTGATGAATTGATCAAACACAACGTCGAGTGGCAGTTGACAAACACGTTCAATGATATCACCGAGCAATAAGTACCCCAAGTCTGAATAAACAACCTTCGTAAACGGTTCATAGGTGAGTGTTTGTTTGTCTATCGCACTAAGCAGTGTCTCCTTATTTAGCCCATCTACTTTCATGTCTGCAGGCAATCCCGATGTGTGAAGCAACAACAATTCAATCGTTGTTTGGTGTGGATAAGAATGACGTATATCACAAACACGGGTATTTAAGCTCAATTTCCCTTGTTCAATCAGCATCAAAATAAGTGGTGTTGTTACAAGCACTTTAGTTAGCGATGCTTCGTCATAGATTGTACCTAAACCATCAATCGTTTGTCCAAAACAATGATACGTTGTATCATCATGATTTACAAAGGCAACACAAGCACCAGGAAACAACTTATTTGATTGCATCTCTTGAATCATTTGGTTGATTTGTTCCATACATTTCCTCCAATATTTGTATCTTTAGTGTCTCTTTTTATTTTAACATGTTATAATGAAAAAAAGGAGGTATCATGTGAAGATATTATTAGTTTCTCACGGTAGTTTTGCTTCTGGCCTCAAATCATCACTTGAAGTACTTGCAGGAGAAAACCAAGATGTCACTGCCATTGATGCTTATGGCCCATTTGGTGAACCAGACGTTGCCATTGCAGACTACTTTTCAATGCATCCAGATGAAGAGATTTATATTCTTGCTGACTTAGCATATGGTTCTGTCAGCCAAAAAATCATGCCCTATCTCAATCAAAATAGACACTTAATTGCAGGGATGAATTTACCACTCGCATTACAACTTGTCACCATGCAATCAATTGATTTGGCGATGATGATAGATGAATCAAAAGAAAGCATTGTCTATGTCAATCAACTGATTAAACAAACAACATTAGATGATGGAGATGAATAAAGGTTAGCTAAGGCTAACTTTTTTCTAACAAAAAAACACAACAAACAAGTTGTTGTATTTTTATAAACATTATTTTTTTGGTATTAAACCCCTAAGAAACCAACAAAACCAAGCGTAATACCCACAATAAACACGATTAAAATAAGTCTTAACGAAGTCATGTTTTTTCTACCAAGTAGCCAATATGCCAATGCAACAAAGATGGCAGGTAATAATGCAGGCATAATTTTATCCAATGTTTCTTGAATATTAATTGGTACCTCACCTACATTGATGACCAAAACAACTTTAGCCTTAATAACAGTTGCAATCAAAGCCCCAATAACACTCATCCCTAAAATAGTTGCTGATTCAGTAAAGTGTTGTAAACTATCAGCTAATGTGGTAACAAGTTTAATCCCTTGACGATAACCAAGTGAAAAGAACCAACTACGTAAACCAAATAAAACAAATAAGTTAAATCCAATCCACATGAAGACACCAATTGGACTACCTTCAATGGCTTGGTATGCTGCAATAGACCCTAGTACTGTACCAGTAATAACACCAAATAAAGTATCACCGACCCCTGCAAATGGCCCCATCAAACCAACTTTAACCCCTTTAATGGCTTCTTGTGCTTCATAACCTTCTTCAGCTTCCATCGCAACAACAGCACCTAAAATGATGTTACCCATAAATGGCTGTGTATTAAAGAATTGGAAATGATTGTCAATAACTTCTTTTAATTGTTCTGGTTCACCTTCATAAACTTTTTCAAGTAACGGTGATAGTGTATACGCTACCCCAGCATTT
Organism: uncultured Erysipelotrichales bacterium; assembly: GCA_964632125.1. Classification (GTDB taxonomy): domain Bacteria; phylum Bacillota_I; class Bacilli_A; order Erysipelotrichales; family CAZWEF01; genus CAZWEF01. Next base: position 14,377 of record CAZWEF010000032.1, on the reverse strand, counting down.
TGCATACGCTCATAGTTCCAGCACAACTGAGACCCTATGTTCCAACGCCAATTTAATTGATTTAACTCTTTTTTAGTTAAGGTTACTTTTTTACTCATCGTAATCTGTCCCCCCTTGCATTTGTGTTGCTGGCGCCGTTTCAAGACGACGTTTAAAGTTAATAAGTCCTAATGCTAAACCAATGATGGCAACACCAAGCATCGGTGTTCCAAGATATGTTGCCATGACAAACCCAATGAGTAAATACGGAATATATGCTCGTGTATTCATGAAACGCAGCAAAATTGCAATCCCGACAACTGGTAATAAACCACCTGTCACTTTCAACCCAGTAAGTAGTCCAGCTGGCATAACAGTAAGTAAACTATCTACCACACCTTGTCCTAAGGCAAGCACTAAAAATACTGGAATCATACGCGACAATGCCCAAGGTAGTGAACCAAGTAACACATTCGTGTTCATGCTTTTAAATTTTAATTGTTGTGATGCATATTCTGCTCTTCTTGCAAAGAAAATATTTGAAGAACGTGCAAGAATATCTAATTGCACCATCAAAAGCCCAACTGGCACTGCCACAGTACTTACTGCAAGTTCTGGTGCCATGTTACCATTTGCTGCAAACGCTGTTCCAACAATCGCCCCAACAACATAGTTAGGAATAGATGCACCACCAAACGTTCCGATCCCCAAAATCAAGAGTTGCAAAGTCCCTCCAATAAAGAGTCCCGTTTTTAAATCGCCCATAATCAGACCTGCTACCATACCAGCAACAACTGGTACCCCAAGCCCAAATGATGTTGACAATGCATCAATAATCGCAATCCCTGAAAGCAAAGTCAATAATATAATTTGGATCATTGACATAAAAAATCCCCTTTCCTATTTAATGTTTATATTGTAACCGATTTCAAAGAATATATCAATCACTATTTTCGATAGATACGGTGCGCATACTGAGATAATAATTGTTCATTATACATTGGACCACCATCAATATTCATACTCATATAAACAGGTGGTTTAATACCACGTTTCAAAAGCATATCAATGGACTCCAACACAACACATTGAACCAGTAAAGCCCCAGATACAGATGAAACACCAATCGCTTTTGACTTAAGACCTTCTACCTCAATGGCAGCATCCCCATCAGGCGCCCCATTGTCCAAAACAACATCTGCCATGTCATAAAGTTTTTTACCCGAACTATGCTTTGATGTCAAACGTTTTGACGACTCATATGACGTCACCACAATCACTTTTGCACCACGTTTTTTTGCTTCCATGGCAATTTCAATCCCCAACGGATTACGACCTGAATTTGAGATGGCAATGAGTACATCTTCCTTACGTAAATCAACAGCCTTCATGAACTCCGTACCAACCCCTTCAACAATCTCAGGAATCCCTCTTGTTGAAATGTTCTTACTTGGGATATATCCACCTGCACGACCACAAACCTCAAGCGCTGTACCATGAGAGTGTCCACTCCCAAACGCCTGCAAAATACCACCAGCTTCAATTGCATCCGCAACAAGTTTAGCAGCCTGCTTAATGGCCTCATCTTGTTTTTTAATAACATCACGATTTAATAAACGAATGGTTGAAAAATAATCTCTATAAGACATAAAACACCTACTTTCTCCACATTCTTTCTGCGTATTTTTGTTCCAATGCAGCATTGTATTCTCTTCCCCCATCAACATTGGCACTAATGTAAATAGGAGGTTCAAACCCTTCGTCTAACATGTATTCAAGGCTCTCAAGAACCGATCCTTGAATAAGGGCGTTTGCTGCAATCGAAGATGTGCCACAAACGGGTGTATCCATGCCTTCAAGCATAATGCTCGCATCTCCATAAGGAACATGGGTGTTTAGTACCACATCTGCAAACTCATACAAACATTTTCCTGATGAATGACGTGATGTCAGTTTTTTTGAAACATCAAGCGATGTTACCACAATCAATGATGCACCAATTGCTTTAACATGCATCGCAAGTTCAATACCAAGTGGATTCCTTCCAGAATTAGAAATGATGATGACTGTGTCCTCTTGTTTAATTTCGATATACTTCACAAGCTGACTGCCAACCCCTTCAACCATTTCATACATCCCTTCTGCAGGATCTAAAATGAGCTTTGTTGGTATAAGTCCTCCAGCACGATTTGCAGCCTCCATGGCCGACGCAATGGAATGTCCACTACCAAATGCTTGAACAATGCCTCCTTTCATAATACTTTCTCCAATCAACTTTCCTGCTGCTTGCATGTTGCTTCCTTCATGTGTTTGAATCTCAACAAGAAGGTTATCAACTGCATCTACATACGACATGTATGCGCTCACATTATCACCTCATGTTCATTATAACACATGATTAAGTCACTTTTGCATTTGTTTCATTAAGCGAAACATCATTTCATAAAAAAAGAGACAACGTCTCTCATTGATACTGACTTGCTTGCGTATTAAACAAACATGCATATCGTTTGTCCAATGCCATTAACTGATGATGATTGCCCTTTTCAATAATCACACCATCTTCAATATATAAAATATCATCAACAAAACGACAACTCGATAAACGATGCGAAATAAAGATTGTTAATGTATCTTGAGCCATCAACCTAAACTGCTCATAGACTTGAGCTTCTGTTTCAGGATCTAACGACGCTGTTGGTTCATCAAGTATCATCACACTACTTTGACGATACAAACTTCTTGCAATCGCAATCTTTTGTTCTTGTCCTTTTGACATGTCAACACCTTCTTTATCAAACCGTTTTGAAAGCGTCGTATCGATACCATGATTCATCTTCTTTAACTCTTTATCAAATCCTGTTTGTTTTAAAACCAAATCAAGTAACATGAAATCTTCTTTTTGATTCAATACAATGTTTTCTTTAACTGACAATGCATAGGTTTTAAAATCTTGAAACACAACCGATAATTGTTTTAAATAACAATCATAATCAATCTCATTTAACGCTAGCCCATTAACTAAAATAACCCCACTACTTGGTTCATACAAACGCGTCAATAACTTAATGATGGTTGTTTTACCACTTCCATTTAATCCCACAATAGCATAACTACTTTTAGCATCAAATGTCACACAAAAATCTTTTAACACATATGTTTCTTTATTAGGATAATGAAACGAAACATGAGAAAACTCAATTGAATCTATATGATCAATTAGTATCCCTGAATGCTTTGTATCTTCTTGTTTGCTTAGTAACATAAAGGCCTCAAAACGCTCAAGAAAAGATAATTCAACTTGCATCTTAAGCAATGCATCAACCAAAGCATAACTTTGACTAGAAAACTGAATAGAAGCACCAAACATCAATAAGAATAGTTCAATGGTTAATTGGTTTGTTTGAATTGCAAAGATTAGATACAAAAATGTCACAATAGTTAAAGTAGCATTCATGATGAGATTCACACCACCACGTAAGTCAAGTGCATAATACTGCTTTGCAATGATTTGATTGAAAGAGTCAAACAGTGTCTTTACTTTACTCATGATAAATGGTTGTTGGTGTAAGACACGCACTTCTTTGGCGATGCGTTCATCTTTTACCATATTCATATAATAAAAGAATGCTTTGTTTAATTGAATACCTGATGTTTCATCTTTTTTTGCTTTTAAAATGAAATAAACATTGACGCCAATATTAACTACTGTCATAAGCATCATCAACATTAAAAACAATCCATCAAAAAAAGCCAACAAAACAAACATTGAAATGAGTGTCATCAATGATTGTAAAGCAACAGGAAATAATTGAAAGAACTGATAAATACTATTTTTATTTGTGATGGGATACAACGCTTCATTCTTTAGATTGATGATATCTGGATCTTCCATATAAGCATAAGGTAAAGACATGGTTGCTTTTAATAAATCATGTCGGCAAAGGAGTGTTAAACGATGTGTTCTTCTAGCAAGTTGATTTTGAGTGATGGCTTTAACTACCCAAATAAATAGTATGCCTAAAAGTAACATGCCCACTATTTTCATGGTCTGCTTATCTTGTTTCAAAAGTTGAAATACATAAGAAGGAAATGCGACTAAATACACAATCATCACAACTTGTAACAAACCATCAAAGCATTGTAACCACAAATAAACAGGATCAAAATGATGTACTTTTTTAAGGATGAAAACAAATGTTTTAACTGTTTTGTTCATCTTGACTATCCTCCTTATAATACTTTGATTGGATATTAAATAAGTCATAATAACGGCCTTTTAATGCCATTAGTTGTTGATGGGTACCCCATTCTTTAATCCCTTTATGTTCAATTAAAATAATGGTATCACAAAATGTTGTACTTGCTAAACGATGAGAGATAAAAAACATCGTTTTATCTTTAGCAATATCAGATAATTGTTGATAAAAAGAAGCTTCAGCAATCGCATCTAGTGCACTAGTTGGTTCATCTAAAACAAGGATTGGTCTTTGATAATACAATGCTCTTGCCATCACAAACTTTTGCGATTCTCCACCCGATAACATGATCCCATCTTGATTGATGTATCGTGTCATTTCTTGATTAAAGAAATCATCTGTTTGATTTAATTTATCGTAAACATTGGTTTGTTTTAATAATGAAATTGCTTTCTCTTTGTCAAATACTAAATCAAAACAAAGATTCTCTTTTACTGTAAATGCATACAAATAAATATCTTGAAAAACAGGCGCAAAAAGTGACATATAAGAAGAAACCTCATATTCATTGATATTAATGCCATTAAGTAAAATAGACCCTGAAGTTGGTTCATACAAACGCATCAATAGTTTCATCATTGTTGTTTTACCAGCCCCATTTAAACCAACAATCGCAATTTTTGTTTGACTTTTAATGATAAAGTTTAAATGATCAAACACCACATAATCAGTATTGGGGTACTTAAAACAAACATCTTTAAATTCAAGTGTCCACTGATCTTCTAAAACAATGGGATCATGTTTTGTTTCATCAACTTGAAGTGATAAGAAACCAAGCATCTTAGCAGTCACATCTTGATTTTCAAATAACACAGACAGTGCATCCATCATTTTTTTAATAGCACTATTTAACTGTGATAATAAAACAAGATAACTAGAAAAAACAGCTAAACCAATTGTACCATTGATGTACATATAAATAAAAATAGCGTACATCAAATAATCACGTATAAACTGGTATACACCTTCAGCTAGTTTCAAAAGAAAGACATGTTGTTCATGTGTTTTAAAAATACTAATAATTGGGTTAAATAACTGGGTATAGAAAGATGAAAAGTATGATTGTAATGATTGTGTTCTTATTTCTTTTCCATAAGCAAAGTCACCTGTGACTTGTTCAAAGTATTCAAAACGACGATACGTATCAATGTTTTTTTGTTGTAAAACATCAAACCAAATCGCTATTTTATAAGATAAAACCATTTGAATGAATGACCAACCAATCACAAGTAAAAATAAGAACACATTCAATTGAAGTAACATCACAGCAGCCACGATGACAATCCCCATTTGACTTAAAAAAATAGCACCTTGCATAAAGAACCCTTGAACACCAGCTAAACCTGTAAGTGGACGGTAATAGTCCCACATTTGATTTAATCGTTCAGGGTTATCGTATAATTCATAAGGAATGGTTAATTTTTGTTTAAAGACTCTAGATAAGAAATGAAAACGAATGAAAGCTGTGATTGGAGAAAACTTATATTTACTTAGTGCAAGTAAAAAAGAAGCACCAAAGAGTAACACAAAATAGATGATTAAAAGGTTCCAATTAACGTTTTGTGTTTCAAGCATGGATAAAGCAATGCGTGGCAGTGTGATTAAAAGCCACGTCACTAGTGTTGTTGAGATGATGAAAATACTGACATAAAAAAAGTAAATTGGTTTAAACTGAATCATGGCTTTGATTAATTGTTTAGCATTACTCATAAAACGTTTCATGGTTTCACCCCCCAAATTAGTTAAATTATATCAAACACCTCTCTTTAGTCAACACTTTGTTTATAAATAAATAAAAAGCTGAACAAAGTTCAACTTTATGTACGAACAAAAGCCTTTAATGTTGCGATCTTTTGACCAATAGAAGGGCCATGAGGTTTGATAACATAAGCGCCAACATAAGCAGGTATGATGAATGTTTCTGCATAATGCACAACCATTGGTTCAAATGCATGTGTTGGTGATTCAATGATGGCTTGTTCACCTTCAACTAAATTAAGCACATTCACTTTACCTTCAGTATGATGGGTAACTGGTACACTAAACCAGTGGCGTCTTGTCTCAATAAACTCTCTTTCATGAAGTCCTGTTTGTTCCTCAACCCAACCCTCTCCTTGATTGATGACTTTGACTTGGTTAATAAGTTGTTTTTTAACCCAAGTTGTATCACGTTCAAACATCACATTATGATAACCATGTTCTAAATGAATGGGTCTTGGTTTACCATCTAATCCAAGTCGACCCCAATCCCAAAGTTTAAATGTGAAAATAAACGGCGTTGACGATATTTCTAAGACCATTGTATCACTACCTGAACAATGAATCGTTCCTGAAGGAATAAGAAAATGATCATGTTTATTTGCTTCAAACTTACTTACAAATTGCTCTGCCATAAATGGTTGTGTCCCATCCATACTTTGTCTTAACGCATCAAAGAATGAATCTTTTTGAACACCGTCTTTAACCCCTAAATAAACATAAGCACCTGGCTTTGCATCCAAAATATAATAAGATTCATCTTGTGTGTATGGCATATTGAAATGTTCTTGGATATAACTTGTGAGTGGATGGACTTGTAGCGACAAGTTTTGTCCGCCCATTGTATCTAAGAAATCAAATCGAATTGGAAACTCTGCACCAAAACGAGCGTGCACTTGTTCGCCTAACAACTGTCTTGGATGTGCATAGACAACGTCAATAGAGGGTATTTCTACAATACTTTCCCCTACTTTAAGCAGTAGACTATTCTCCTCAGGAACACAATCAAAGCACCAAGCATAATTACGAACATCGCGGTCTAAATCGCATACCTCTTTCATCCATTGACCGCCCCACACACCTGGGTCAAAAAAGGGCACAACACGAAAAGGCCGTGTTGTTGTTTGTTGCAGTCCTTTTCTAAAGGCATCACCACTAATCATGGTTGGTTGATTGACTCTATTGGTATCCAAAACAAAATCAAATCGCTCAAAATGTTCTTTTTTATAACGATCAGCTACACGCCATTCAAAGAAGAATCCACGTTTGTATTTTAGTAGTGCATCATCTTTGTGATTGTTTAATTTCCAGTTTGGTACAATACCTTGACGATAACGTCGTTGTATTTCCCAACGAGCTAAATCACAGTAAACATGAATATCTGGTTTACATGCCAATGTTGCACCAACACCAATAACAACAATAAGACCTGTTGTTTGTTGGATTTTGTTTTGAATGCTTGCTTGTTTATTTGGACAAATTAAATCATTTAATTGATAGTGACAACGAACACCAAACACACGATCATTTGTCATAAAATCTTCAATCTTTTTTGTTAGATGATCATCGTCGATAAAAAGATCTTGGCTTGTATAAAGCACTAATTGAGGCTCTAATGCTTGAACAAGTTGTGTCATCAATTCTTCTTCTAATACACCTGGATATAAGTCAAGTGCTAAGATTTTTTTTGTTTTATTGATCTTATTTATTCTGTTTTTTAAAACATCAACAATGGCATCGTATCCTTGCCAATCATGGTTTGTTTCATAACCTATTACATCAATATAAGGTTGTTTATCATACATGATCATCTTACCTCTCTTTCTATTCAATCACAAGTTTTCCTTCTTTTAAATAAACACGATATGGGAAAGGATGCTTTGTTATTGCATCATAATCATGCCCAGCTAAAGCGCGCCAAAAGGCCCCTACTTTAAATACAGTATTTCCAGTATTGATCAATCTGTGGGCATAACACCCATGGATATAGTGAACGGATCCTTCAAATACTTTTTGAGCAAAAACTTCACCATCTTCTTTCATCATCAACAACAAACCTTCTCCTGCACATCCAAAATAGATTTCTGGTTCATCTCTATTTAAATGAAAATGCCCACGGGTCATGTTGCATTCACCTTGAACTGTAATGGGGTACATCACTGTCAGTCCCATTAATAACTCGTTTGGTTCACCACCTCCAAATGAATAGACTTCATACATCGTTACATCATTTAGTTGATCGTCTTTTGATGCATAAATACTTGAAATATCTTGGTATTTTTTTTGATAATGCTCAACGCCTTCTCCTTTAAAAACACCTGTATTAAAATGAAACATTTGTTTTGGTTCTATGATATTCATATTGATCTCCTAAGGTATAAAGTTTTCCCAAATTGATTGATAATCAAGCGGGTTGGTAATAAAATCAAATCGATCTTTGTCCTCTAAATATTGAAGATAAAGGGGCTTTTGTGCATCAATATGGAATTCAGTGTAGTCTCTTGGTTGTTTAACTATAAGTTCTTTTTGTATGTATTGGGGATTTACGTCAAAATGAATGGTTCCATGTTTAAACACTGGAAAATAAGCTAAACCACCATGTTCTCTAACATCTTTATAATCAAATCCATAATCTCGAATACACCATGCCCCAAATACCATCTGCTTATCAGGATTAACATTCACAGTATAATGTGCCCATCCAGGTGGAACAATGACCTTTTGCCCTTGATGTGCATGTACTGCAAAAATACGACCTGGATCATCTTTTGCACTTGATTGCATAAAGATAATGGCTTCACCTTCCCATATCTCATATAGCTCTGCTGTTGAGCTTTGACAAGAAGATGAAACTGCGTGGATATGTCCTTGTGAACGAACTGGTTCTACGCCAAGTTTCCCAGCAGCATAAATGCAAGCACCAAACAATAGATGTCTTTGTTTTAAATCATCTAAGTCTTTTTTATTGCCTACATCCATTGCAATCGTATACACAACATCAGGACCAACGCACATAGGATCTCTTAGTGATTTTCTAATATCATCAAGTCTTCTTTTTTCAACTTCAGGACCAAACCCTTCAGGTCCATAAATAAATGTTTGTTTCTCTAAATCATATGTGATATCAAACCCAGGGTCAAATGTCATCGTATACCTCCTCAATCGTTAAATCCATTATCTTTGGTTATTTGTTCAAACCAATCGGCACTCTTTTTTCTTTTTACATATTTTGTTTTTAAATCAAATTCATAAAACCCATAACAGTTTTTAAACTGATTCGTTGGTGACCAAAGATCAATAAATGACCACATATTATAACCAAGTACTTGAACACCATCTTGAATGGCTTTATGTAAATACTTTAAATGTTCTCTAACAAACTCAATGCGATAATCATCTTCTATCACCCCATCATGATTGCGATAACGTCCCTCATTTTGAATACCAATACCATTCTCAGTAATATAGAATGATTTATCGCCATAGGCCTGCTTCATTTGCGTTAAAACATCATACATCACTTTAGGGTATATTTCCCATCCTCGATCTGCATTGAACATTTTACCATGCATATCATAATGTTCATAGAACATTGAATGATCAAAATCAAACATAATTGGTGCATCTGGGTGAACCACCACACTTTTTGCTTTAACTCTAGCTGGACTATAAATATTGAGACCAACAAGTGATACTTCTTGCCCGAGTAGCATAGCATCATCACCATCATGGGTGATTAAGTTAGGATGATACTCTTTAACAAATGCCAACCATTCTTTTGAAAATATTCCTTTTAATATTGGATATTCAAATGCTTCATATTGAATCATCTCATACATGCGTTTTGCCTTCATATCTGCAGGATGATCGCTACGAGCATAAACTCCACAACGATTTAACACACTCCCAATTTCTCCTTGAAATTGCCCTTCTCTAAACGCCTTTACGACCTGTGCATGTGCGATGCACATGTTGTAGATGGCTTGTGTGGCCATACCAAAGTCAAGCTTATTTGGGTAACAAACATTTGTTTGGTATTTAATCATGACATCTACCATAGGTTCATTATATATATACCAATGGTCAACCAACCCATCAAATAGTTCAAAACACGTTTGGCAATAAAACACAAAATCAGGTAATATATCACGATTGGTAAAGCCACCTTTGTTTTCATATAACAATGGCATATCAAACCAATAGAGTGTGATTGATAATTCAATACCTTTAGCTTTAAAGTACTTAAACATATTTGAATAATACGTTACAGCTTTGTCGTTAATGTGTTGTCCATCTGGGATAAGGCGTGCCCATAAAATAGATGTTCTAAAACTTGTATGGCCTAATTCATGTATTAAATCAATGTATCTTTCATATTGATGATACCAATCCAATGTTTCATTTGGCCCAATTTGTCCTTGAAAACGATTTGGTTCTAAGCGAAAATACTCATCCCATACTGTTGGTGCTTTCCCATCAACATTGTAGGCACCTTCAGTTCCTTGTGCCCAAACGGCACTGCCCCATTTAAACTCTTTTGGAAATTGATAGTTCATGTTGTTCTCCTTTACGCGATTGCTTGTTGTTCTTCTTTTTGAAGCTGTTTATCGTAAATTTTTACAAATGGTAAATAGATAACTGTACCGACCACAATATTAACGAGTTGCAATACTGCTCCCATAATTGACCCTGTGATTAAGTACCCAGATAAAATTGGTGGTGTTGTCCAAGGAATTGCGGCCCCTGTTGGTAGTGGTGTAATCCCAGTTTTCATAAAGAGCCAAGTGATAATGACATAAACAACCATGACAAGTACCCATGGAATAAGTAGCATAACGTTCGTAACAACTGGTGCTCCAAAAACAATTGGTTCAGAGATGTTAAAGATACCTGATCCAATAGCGACTCTTGAAACGCTTTTTAGTTGAGCACTTTTCGCAACAAGTAAACACGCAATTATTAAACTAATAAATTGCATCCAGATAAAACCTGAGAAAAACTCAGCAGTGAATATATGAATTGCTGTGCCCCCTTTGGTTACAGCATCCATATTTGCAAGCGTTGCTGTTGCCCAAATAGGTGTCATTACAGTTAGAACAATAATTTGACCATGCAAACCAACAAACCATAGTAATTGGATAACCACAACAACTACGATTGATGCAGCTAGTGTCGTCCCTAGTGACAACAATGGTCTTTGAATTAAACCAAATACTGCGTTGTGTATATCCCCATATGATGTAAATGTGAAAACATATCGAAGACCTGCAAATGCAACAAAAGAAACGAGTGCAGGAACAAGAATAGTAAACGGCGCTGACACCATTGGAGGTACAGAATCTGGTAATTTGATGGTTATCTTTCGATTAATCAAACTATTAAATATAAAACCAGAACCAAGTCCAACAAATAAAGCCACGAATAAACCTTGTGCACCTAACCATTTAGTCGATAGGACTGTTCCAATACCCTCCGCATTAACAAATGGTGTCACAATGATAAAACATGACATAGCAACAATTGCGCCAAAGATACCATCATTTTCATGATCTTGCGCATAGTAATAGCCAATAAAAGCTGCGACAAAAAGTGCTACGAGACCAAGTGTTGCATTGGTCATAACACCTAAGAAACCACTGATTTCTTTCATTACACTTGCTGGCACAACTTTATCGATGAAAGGAAAATACTGAATAATAAGAGCAATTGATCCTGCAATGGTTAAAGGAACGACCCCAATCATTGCTTTTCTAACAATCGTAAGTGGTTTGTTGCGAGATAAAGCATCCCCAATTGGCAATAAAAACTTTTCTAAATAAGACATCATTTTCATCTTGCTACCTCCCTATTATAATAGATATATGTCAAACCCTACTTCTTAGTCAATTATTATTTGTATTCCCATCCCCTTTTCAATAGTCATAACATTACAATATTATTATATCAAATGTTTTCTAACTTACAAGCTTTTTAAAGAAAATAAAAAATTTCATTGCTTCTACTTTACCTATCATAATGTCTGTTATTGCACTGCATTCATCGTGTATGATAGAATTTAAACATTAAAGGAAGGAATGATGCGTATGAGCTTAACGACACTCAAAGCTAAAATTGAGGCCTATATCCCATACAACAAGCAAGAAAAACAAGACAAACAAGTCATGCTTGATTATCTCGATAATTTCGATAATGTCTTAACAAGAGACAATAAATTTGGTCATTTTACTGCCTCTGCTTGGGTTGTGAATAAAGATAGAACAAAGGTTTTGATGGTCTATCACAACATCTATCAATCATGGGCTTGGACGGGTGGCCATAGTGACGGACAAATAGACCCTCTTATGACTGCCATTGAAGAAGTCAAGGAAGAGACTGGCGTTTCTGAAGTTCGTGTTGTACAAGATTCAATTTTTTCATTAGAAGTTATATGTGTTAATGGTCATGTTTAAAACGGTAATTATGTTTCTTCTCACGTTCATTTAAATCTAACTTATTTATTAGAAGTAGATGAATGTCAACGATTAAGCATTAAGGAAGATGAAAACTGTGATGTTCAGTGGATACCCATTGAGCAAGTAGAGCATGTTGTAACTGAAGAATGGATGTTTGAACATATTTACTCTAAATTAAACAGTAAACTAACAAATACAATGAGGAGAGAAACCAAATGACAGAAAAAGAGAAAATGATTCAAGGATTACCTTACTTCCCTGGTGTTAAAGAACTTCAACAAGAAAGAGACTACGCAAAAAACTTATGTTTTGAGCTTAATGCAACAAACCCTATTAAACGACAAGAACGCTTAGACATTATAAAAAATCTATTTGGTCATGTAGGGGATCATGCTTTAATTGAGTCATCATTCTATTGTGACTATGGCTACAACATTTTTGTAGGCAACTATTTTTATTCAAACCATAACTGTGTCATTTTAGATTGTGCTAAAGTCACTATAGGGGATCACGTTTTATTTGGACCTAATGTAGGATTGTATACTGCTAGTCACCCATTAAATGCTTTTGAAAGAAATGATGGCATTGAGTATGCTCATCCAATTAACATTGGGAACAATGTTTGGATCGGTGCTGATGTAACAATTGTTGGTGGTGTGACCATTGGTGATAACGTCGTTGTTGGAGCAGGGAGCGTTGTCACCAAAGACATCCCCTCTAATGTCTTAGCATATGGGAATCCTTGTAAAGTAATACAAAATATATAGCAACATTAAGTATTTCTAGTTATTGATAAAAATGTATTTATCAATTAAAAAGCGACCCACTTTTCATTGTGTTTTAGGTTAGAAGTATAAAAGACGTTGGGGTAGAGAAGCTTCTGAAAAGGAATACAAATAGACCACTTGAGTGACAAGCACAATCAGTGGTCTATTTTTTATATAATATCGAAAGACAATACTAAAGCATTTAGCTTAATTTCACCTAAGATTTTACTTCTCATATACCCGTTTAAATTCTTTTAAAAATTTATCAGGTAGCCTTAATTAACAATACTCATCCACAATTCTTAGATTATTTATAATAGACTCTTCATCTCTATTTAATGACAGTTTCTCCCCTAGAAATTCAGTAATATTCCCCCGCCAAATGTACCATGTTCCCCACTAATATTACAAATAAATAGGAACGCATTATATAAAATACAAACAACCTCTCTATTTTGAGAATTAACATATGACATTTTCACCTTATAGCCATAGTATTTTTTTACTAGATTATATAATTCTCTTTCATTATTAATATCCATAAGGCCTCCGTTATTTTATCCATCCAGGTCTAGCTATCATTGTTAACTTATCATAAATATATCCAAGATGATTTACTAGTTATTCAAGCTCTTGCCAAAAGAATACTGATTCACTTACAGGGTTATGAGAGAACTGAATAGTTCTTCCATTGTTAACTGTATATTCAAAAAACTTATATTATATAGATTAAATATTTCTTACTTAGTAATACCCTATGCTTTTTTCCGAATCCAAATCTTCACCTAAATCGAAATATGTGTAATCATCCCTATTTGGTTAACATAACTTATGGATGCACGATCATCATATTTATCCAACATGACTTTATCTAAATTGGGTACACCATAGTTAATTGATTTATTTCCAACATAAATATATTTGTTTTTACTTGTTTGATCATCACTACCTAAGTAACTATCTTTACTCATGAACCTACTGCTATCAAGATCTAAATATCTGAATCTTAGGTATTGATACCCTTCTTCATGATACTCTCCTCGATATCCATATCCTTCTACGATGTTGGTTCTTCCTTGATCATCATAGCTATAGTAACTGATATTAGATCCTTGTAATAATTGTACAACGTCTCCACTTCCATTGTAAAGGTATTGTTCAC
>CAZWEF010000031.1:0-19222 GCA_964632125.1 uncultured Erysipelotrichales bacterium | reverse complement strand
GATGATGTATAATTAGCTTGATGACATAGATTAGGGGAGAGAAAGATGCTTAAAAGATATGTATTAACTGTTTTGTTTATTGTTCTTACTGGGATAGGTGCAGCTTTATCACTTAAAGCAGCAGTAGGGGTTGGTGCATGGGATGCTATGACCCAATCGATTGGATACGTAACAGCCATTAAGGTAGGCACTGTGGGCATGGCGCTCAATATTTCTTGTGTAGTTGGTCAAATTATTTTGAAAGGGAAACAGTTTAAACCATTTCAATTGATTCAAGTGGTAGTCAGTATTGTACTTGGCATTGTGGTTAATTTCTTTTTTTACAATGTTTTAGGGAACCTTGTGCTAAATCAATACTTTATCCAATTATTGGTGCTTTTAGTAGCTTATATTTTAATTGCTTTATCAGTGAGTATGGTGATTATGTTGGGCATTGTTACTTTTCCACTTGAAGGTCTTTGTTTAGCAATTGAAGAGAAGACACCCTTTAAATTTGCTAAAATTAGACAGTTTGTTGATGTTTTATCTGTTGCGGTTGCTTTATTATTAACACAAGTTTTTGCTTTGCCAATGACAATTAGAGAGGGAACAGTTATCGGCATGCTTATTTTTGGTCCCTTATTAGGATTTTTCATCAAGCATTTGCAAGAAAAGGTCAATAGATTGTGAGTTAATGGTTTTATATGATGACAATTTATAACGAATTTGATAAAAAAAGGTAAATAAATGATGGGGGGATAATGTTATTTTTTTCTTGTTGTGCTATAATATTTTAGAAAACATTAGGGACGGAGGAAGTTTATGGCCATTTTGAGCGGTGTAGGTAAATTACATTTGAATGGGAAAAAAGACCTAACAAACAAAAGTGAATTATTGGTTTTAGATGCAGTAGAGACGATTTATGTTCCATTGGTGATTGGAGCATCAACAGCATTTGATGTGCATGTTGAAGAAGGACAAGAAGTATGTGTTGGGACGTTGTTAGCAACACGAACAGATATGGTTGTACCTGTATATTCACCAGTTTCAGGGATTTACAAAGGGATTGAAAAACGCATGCATGTGAGTGGGCGCCCACAAAATCATTTGGTAATTGAAAATGATTTTAAAAATACAGTAAGTGATCCTTTTACATTTGATCATGTCGATGAGATGGATGCTTCAAGCCTTACTGAAGCCATTAAAACGATGGGGATTGTGGGACTTGGTGGTTCTGGGTTTCCAACATATATTAAGTACCAAGGGGTAAAAGACATCCAAACAATTTTAATTAATGCAGTTGAATGTGAGCCGTATATCACATCTGACTATAAAATGATTAAAACAGATGTTGATGCTTTATTTGATGGATCAAGATTACTCGCTAAAGCAGCCAATGCGACGCAAGTCATTATTGCTACTAAAAAAGGGAAGCCAGAGTTTAACGATATGTTAGCTAAACAAGCAGAGCAGTATGACAATGTTAAAATGGCTTTTGTGACAGATGCTTATCCATTAGGATGGGAACGAACTTTGATTCGTGAAGTCCTTAAAAAAGAATATGACAAATTACCTAGTGAGATTGGTGTCATTGTTAACAATGCAACAACTGCTATGGCAGTTTCAGTTGGACTTCGCAAACATACGCCACTAACACATCGTATTGTTACAATGTCAGGTGAGGGACTTGCAAAACCGACCAATGTTTTGGTGCCAGTTGGAACTCCTGTCAATTACATTGTAGAGAAAATGGGTGGTTATGCTGCAGATGTTGAAGAAGGTATTGTCATTCATGGTGGACCTATGATGGGGAAATCTGTGATGAACGATACATTTGTTATTACATCATACACAAACGCAGTTACCGTTCTACCTAAAGAACAATTAGAAGAACTACCATGTTTAAAGTGTGGTCTTTGTACAGAACACTGTCCAGCTAAAATTCAGCCAGTTCAAATTATGAATGCTGAAAAAATGGCGGATGTTGATCGCATGGTTAAACTTGCAACACAAAAATGTGTTGAGTGTGGTTTATGTAGTTATGTTTGTCCATCAAAAATTGAAGTGTCAGATTGGGTTGCTAAAGCTAAACGTCGTTTGGCATTAGCAAAAAGATAGGGGGATTATTATGAAGGTAGGGTTTAAGCGTACATCGCCTAATTACCGTAGTTCGCTTTCAACAAATCGCATCATGTTCGAACTTTGTTTAGGATTGTTTGTGGTTTATGGATTTACATTATATTTTCAATTTAGTCAAGCAACAGAACTTGGTATTCGTGCGATCTTAATGATGGTAGTGAGTGTTGTTAGTGCTGTTTTAACTGAAATAATTTTCTTTTTACTTAGAAAAGAAAAAGACTTAAAAAAAGCAATTAGACAATCGTTCCCAATTGTAACAGCAATGATACTTGCTATGATTTTACCAATTGGAACGCCCTTATTTGTCGTTGCATTTGGTAGTATCACAGCTATTTTGTTTGGGAAGTTAATCTATGGTGGTTTTGGTCAAAACATCTTCAACCCTGCAATTGTTGGGCGTGCTATGGTGATGTTATCATACGGTGGTCTTGTTACAGTGGCAGTTAAAGGTGTGGATATGCAAACAGCTGCAACGCCAACAACCTTTTTAGCAAGTGGTAATTGGGTTGTCAGTTCGCAGCATTCATTATTTGATTTATTTCTTGGATTTTATCAAGGATCAATTGGTGAAACTTTCACCATTGTGATTTTACTTGTTGGGGTTGTTCTTGCCATTCGTAAAGTGCTTGATTGGAGAATTCCTGTATTCTATATTGGTACGACTTTTGTGATTTCCATTGTTGTAGCTATTGCACAAGGATTAAATCCGTTCACGTTTGCTTTAACGCAATTAGCAATTGGTGGATTAGCATTTGGTGCTATTTTCATGGCAACAGATCCTGTTACTTCACCGACGAGTTTGAATGGGAAAATTATTTTTGCTGTTGGGGCTGGTTTTTTAACGATGTTGATTCGTTTTAAAGCATCATTGCCAGAAGGTGTGATGTTCGCAATTTTAATCATGAACATGTTAACACCAATGATAGAGCGTTATACAACATCTCCTTCAAATGCTAACCTAGCTAAAAAATGGGCATTTATTGGGGGAATGGTTGCATTAAGTATTGCGATTATGTTACCAGCTGCGAATGCATCATTTGGTATTACATTCCCTGGTTTTAAGCGTCAAACTGTAGAGACAGTTAAACAATGGTGTGAAGATGAACAACAAGTTGATTTTGGAATTACTTGTAAGTTTAGTGGTGATAGCAGTGACTTAGCAACTGTTGCAGAAAATCCAGTTGCAGCACAATCACTTTTAAAACGAAATACTTCATTAACTTTTAAAACAAACCCAGCGCCAATTTTAGCAAAAGTGATTGGTATTCAAGATGGTGGTATATTAGTTGAAACAGCTGGCTTTGGTGAAACACCTATGAAAGTCCTTGTTTTCTTAGATCAAGCAGCGCAACGTGTCACAAAAGTTCAAGTGATTGAGCATTCTGAAAGTGAAGAATATGGGGCAACGTTAATTGATGGTACACTTTCTAAAGGAACTGCATTCTCAAATAAATTATTTAAAGAAGGATTTGCTTTTGATGAACAATTAGATACATCAACAGGTGCTACTGTTACAGCTAGAGGACTTGTTTCTGCAGTTAATGCTGCAATCGAATTTGTTTCTTCTACAAAAGTTGTCTCAGTAAGTGGCAACCAAGCAACCATCACTGCTGAAGGATTCCATGGTGATGTCACTGCAACGGTAACCATAGAAAATGGGAAAGCTGTTAAAGTTGATGTGATTGAAGAAGATGAAACAGAAGAATATGGTGGTGCACTAATGAATGGACAAACACCAAAATCAGGTAATGCTGAAAAAGCTACTTTATTCTATCAAACAATCTTTGGTGGACAATCAAGTATTGCTGAAGTTCAAGCACTTGATATTAAAACTGGGGCAACATTCACATCTGCTGCGCTTCAAGCGATTGTCTCAAGAGCAATCATAGAAGTTGGGAAGTAAGGGGGTAGGAACATGAAAAAAATAATTTATCTTAGCTGCTTTCTTGCAATTGTAGGTGCATTATCTGCATTACTTTTAACGGTTGTTTACAATCAAACCCAACCAATTATTCAACAAGCCGCAACCGAACGTCAAAGAAAAAATCTAGGTGTGATGTTTCCTGGGAATGTTGAATTCAAAGAACTGACATTAACTGGTACAACCAATACCATTCAAGAAATCGTAGAGGTTCAAGAAAATGGCAGTACAATTGGTTACGCATTTACTGTTGAAACCAACGGATATGGTGGTGCCTTTCGCTTTATTGTTGGTATTAATGTTGACGGCACTTATGTAGGATTTAGTGTCTTAAATCACAATGAAACACCTGGTTTTGGTGCTGCTATGACAGAACCTAAATTCTTAGATCAATTTCCTGGAACAGCGCTTGATGGTGAAATTGATGGTATTTCAGGTGCAACTAGAACAACCAATGGGATTTTTACAGGGTTAGATGAAGTTGTATCTTACTTTGAAACGAATTTGAAATAGGGGTGAAACATATGAAAAAAATGCAAATATTTACAGCAGGGATTATTAAAGAAAATCCAGTATTCGTTATGTTTTTAGGGACATGTCCAACACTTGCAACAACAGGTTCTATTTCAAGTGCGCTAGGAATGGCTGTTGCTTTTACAGCAGTACTCATTTTAACTAATGTTATTATTTCTGCCATTCGTAAATTGGTTCCAGATCAAATTAGAATTCCAGTATACATTGTGATTATTGCAACTGTTGTTAAAATCGTTGAAATGTTATTAAATGCTTATGCATTGCCAGTATATGAATCACTTGGTGTATTCCTATCATTGATTGTTGTTAACTGTATTGTGCTTGGACGTGCAGAAGCATTCGCAAGCAAAAATGGTGTATTAAACTCTTTGCTTGATGCCATCGGTG
The DNA here is from genome assembly GCA_964632125.1 of uncultured Erysipelotrichales bacterium. Lineage (GTDB taxonomy): Bacteria > Bacillota_I > Bacilli_A > Erysipelotrichales > CAZWEF01 > CAZWEF01. The sequence goes on along the minus strand of CAZWEF010000031.1, from coordinate 14,262 downwards.
TAAGTATTGGGTTTGGACTTGCCATTATGTTAATGGCAACTGTTCGCCAATTACTTGGTACAGGTGGGCTTGAGCTTAGAAGTTTATTTGATGCTTCTAAAGTTGTATTTAGCTTTAGTTGGTTTGCTGACTATGCGCCAAAAGTATTTTCTTCAGGACAAGGCGCATTCTTGACATTTGGTATTTTAGCTGGTTTGTTTAATGCACTTCGCATGTATTATGATAAAAAGAAACAAGCAAGCACTAAGGAGGTAGCATAATGGAACTTGTAACATTATTTATTGGTGCTGTCTTTATCAACAACATCATCTTAACTAAGTATCTTGGTATTTGTCCATTCTTAGGGGTATCAAAAAGCCCTAAATCGGCACTTGGAATGGGTGCTGCAGTTGTCTTTGTTATTTTCTTATCTTCAATGATTACTTATGGTATTTATTATCAAATATTAGTTCCATTTAAGATTGAATACATGGACTTAATTACATTCATTTTAGTTATTGCATCATTGGTACAATTTGTTGAAATGTTTATTAAAAAGTTTTCTCCGTCACTGTATCGTTCATTAGGTGTTTACTTACCCTTGATTACAACAAACTGTGCGGTACTTGGAACAGCATTACTTAATATCAATGAAGGGTTCAACTTTGTTCAAACAATGGTCTATGGCTTAGCAGTACCGATTGGATTTATGCTAATCTTATTTATCTTCTCAACAATTCGTGAGCGACTTGAACTTGCAAATACACCACTACCATTTAAAGGGAATGCAATTGCGCTTATTACAGCTGCAATTATGGCAATGGCAATCTTCGGACTTGGAGGTCTTGTTTAGTGCCAGCAGTCATATTAGGATTTGTATTAGGTGGCGTATTTGTTATTGGCACCATTCTCAATAGAAGAACACCTGTGCCAGAAGGTTGTGAAGATATCATTAAGGAAGCGAGCTGCTCAGGATGTCACGATTTATCATGTGGGCATCATCCCACTCATAAGGAGGAACAAGCATGATTGAAGCACTTATTATTGTTGCAGTGATTGGTGCAATACTTGGTTTATTACTTGGTGTTGCTGATCGATATTTACAAGTTGAAGTTGATGAGCGTGTTGCTCAAGTTTATGAAATGTTACCACATTTTAATTGCGGTGCTTGTGGTTATCCAGGATGCCAAGGTATGGCTGAAGGATTGGTTAATGGTGAAGCAAAAACTGTCTCACTTTGTAAACCATCGAAAATGGAACAACGTGTTCGTATTAAAGAATACTTAGATTCGACACCTGGTCCAAACGGTGAAATTATTCATGTAGAAATTTAGACAATAGTGTTAAGCTATTGTTTTTTTCTCTAACAATTCGTTTTGTTTTATGTTATAATATCGATTGTAAAGTGATTAGGAGATGATGTTTTTGAAACAAAAAATGATTTTACTTGGCATGGCTTGTTTACTTATGATTGGTGTTGTTGGTTGCCAAAGCACTAACTCAAAAAAGCCATCGTTAACCCCATTTAAAGCCAATGTATACGGAGCTTTTGATACATTTCATGTTTTTACTGCATATGTTGAAGATCAAGCAACATTCGATAAATATTTTCATATATATGAAAGTGAGATGAATCGTTTACATAATCTTTATACAACCTTTGAAAAAATTCCGGACATGAACAACTTGTATACAGTGAATGAACAAGCAGGCGTTGCACCAGTCGTTGTAGACAAAGATATTATGATGTTACTTAAAGACGCTATTGCTTGGCACAATCAAATTAGTCCAGTCGTTAATATAGCATTTGGGCCAGTACTTGAAATATGGCATGATGCGCGTACCTACTTATTAGAGGTGCCAAAAATGGACGAACTCAAAGCGGCAGCATCATGTACCAACATTGACAACATTATTTTAGACGAAGCAAACAGCACAGTGTTTTTGAAAGAGTCATGTATGAGGCTTGATGTTGGAGCAGTTGCTAAAGGTTATGCAGTTGAAATTGTTGCAAAGGAACTAGTAGAGAGTGGGTTAACATCTGCTATGATCTCTGCTGGTGGTAACGTGCGTATGATTGGACAAAGACCAGAACCTGATCCATCAAAGGCAAAAGTGCTTCCTTCATGCGTTGATTTGTTTTGCGTTGGGTTAGAACGTCCAATCTTTAATAATGAGACATTAGACAAAAACAATCCCTACACAAAATATGAGTCGTCAGTTGCTGCTGTTAGTGCAAAAGATATGTCACTTGTGACAAGTGGCGATTATCAACGCTACTTTGAAGTGAATGGTCAAGTTTTTTCACACATTATCGATCCTAATACATTGATGCCGAGTAATCATTTTAGAGCAGTGACGATTGTTACACCAGACTCAGGATTGGCTGATTTTATGTCATCTGTTGTTTATATATTACCATTTGATGAGGGTAAAAAATTGGTTGAGTCAATGGATAACCTAGAGGCAGTTTGGCTAATGAAAGATGGCACCATTCAATATTCGAGCGGACTTATAGAAGGGCAGAACTTCAAAATCTATGAAGCTAAATAAATTTGATATTGGTTATATGATATTTGTTGTGATTGTAGCCATTTCTTTGTTTGTCTCATCATTTTATATTTTTGGCAATACTGTAGGAGCAACTGCAACCATCACTTATGATAGGGAAGCCATATTAGAGGTAGACTTAACAAAAAATCAGATGATTACCCTCAGTCAAAATGAGTATCCCTTGTTACTTGATGACATGGTCATTGAAGTCAAGGATGGAAAAATTCGTGTGAAAGAAGAATTGTCGCCATATCATTATTGTTCTCAAGTAGGATTTATTTCTAAACCACAACAAAGTATTATATGTTTACCTAATAAAATTATGATTACCATCCAAGGAACACAATCTGGTGGTGTTGATTTGGAGGTGCGATAATGAGAAAAACAAGAAAAATGACTCAATTATCGATGTTTTTAGCAATTGGTATCATATTACAAATTCTAGAAACAATGATACCACTTCCTGTCCTTATTCCTGGCGTTAAACTTGGATTTGCACAAGTTGTTGGGCTCATTGTTCTAAAAAGATATGGCATTAAAGAGATGTTTATCGTTAATATAATGCGTGTTGTCATGGTTGGTTTGTTGCGCACTGGATTTGGACTTACATTTACAATTGCATTAACCGGTACATTGTTTGCATCCATCATCATGGCACTGTTTGAAAAAAGCGATCGATTCACAATATTTGGTATCAGTGTTGCAGGTTCGTCCTTGCACATGGTTGGACAAGTTGCAACTGTATCATTTTATTACACACAATATTTTTTACTTGTGACCTACTTACCTCTACTGCTCATATTGAGCTTGGTTACTGGTCTATTTACTGGTAGTGTTGCTAATATTGTGCTTAGAAGACTTCATTAAAATAGGAGGCATGTTGATGTTTAAATACCAAACCAGTGGCGTATGTGCCACACATATTGACTTAAAAATTGAAGATGAAAAGATTGAGTATGTTAAGTTTCATGGTGGTTGTCCGGGCAATCTAAAGGCAATTGAGAAACTTGTGACAGGGATGCAAACAGACCAAGTGATGATGTTGCTTGCGGGTAATACTTGTGGTACACGCCAAACATCATGTACTGATCAATTGGTTGAAGCCATTAAATCTTATGATAAATGAAAAAGCACTTTGAAGGTGCTTTTTTAAATCATGTTTAGCCAACTGTTATATGAGCTTGATAAAGTATCTATTTGTAAAATGCATAGTAACAGAACAATTAGGGCCCCACTTATAAGAGAGAATCGAATAATTGAGAAAGATTTAAATTGTCGAATTGCAATACCAATCCATACAAGACCAAGATAGACAACAAAAGCAGTCGATAAAATACGACTAGGTGTTAACCCATATACACTTATATACAATACAAGTTTACTTAATGCTGTGATGCTTAGTAATGTTGTGATAATTGATATAATAACGTAAAAGTAACCCATAATAGAAATTTTCTTTCTTGTTAGAATCTCGGTTAATAAAATCAATAATAGATTAATCGAAGCAATCATACACAGTTCAAAGAATCCTTGTCGAGCATAACTCGAATAAATGAGGTTTGATGATTCGGGAAGATTACCACTAAAAGCAGAAAACAAATAGGATACTTGAGCTAATATGTAGAATGAATACAAGCCTAAAATAATTGACCATGCAGTTAAGGCAGATGACATAGGGAGTATTTTAAAGTTATCTTTATTTGTTTCAAAGTAATCTTCCTTAATGTCAGTTAGATGACTTCGTTTACTATATCCAAGTAAGAAAGCAAACATTAGAAGGAAAATAACCAACGTCAGTGCTAAACTTAACAAACCGTTTTCAGATATTTTGAAGTAAGTAGGAAGTGTTTCAAAAAAAGTCAATAAAGTTGATGAAACATCAGCTTTAATTAATAATGGTAAGACAAATAAAATAAGTGGTAAACTAATGAGTAAACCAATGCCTATTTGTATAAAGCTTGTTGAATGAACTTTTTGTTTCGAAATATGATAAACCATGAATCGCTTAACAATTTTCAAATTTAATAATGGTACAAGGATAAAAATATTAACTAAGTCAAGAATTAAATAGTTTGATGTCTTGTTAAGTAATAATCCTTTCATCATCGTTGCACCCCAATAGACACTTACAGTGAAAATAAAGAATAGCTGCAGGTCAGATAAGTAGTTGTTTGGGAATACTAGATTATTAATGGATGCCATGAGGATGAGTAAAAGCCAAAATTTAGCTTCAACTGTAATCGCAAGATGATGTGATCGAACATAACTGATGACTAAGCCAATATATCCTAAGGTAAATCCTAATAAGACCCAAGAATTGAAATGCGCATAAACCAAGGAATTAGCAATTACAAAGGAAAATGAAATAGAAAAAGCTAACGCAATGTAATCCCAAAAACTTTCATTTTGATTAGTAACAGGCACGTTTGTCTTTGTTGGATAAAGTGTTGGTAAGTATTTTGTTTGCATATTTTTCCTCTTTTCTTAAAAGTCTATTGTATTTCTTCACGTCGAAATTCAAGTAAATCAGCAGGTTGACAATCAAGGATATCACAAAGCGCTTCAAGGGTAGATAAACGTATGGCCTTCGCTTTTCCGGTTTTAAGGATAGAGAGATTTGCTTGTGTACAACCAAGTCGTGAAGCTAGTTCGGTTAATGACATTTTACGTTTAGCCATCATGACATCTAAATTAATAATTATTGGCATCTTAACTCCCTCCTTAAATTGTTAACTCATTTTCTTGTTTAAGCTCATAGGCTTCAACAAAAACATGCTTAATGATTCTTAAAATTGTAGCTAGAAAATAAGCAAATAAAGAAATTAACCCCCAATAGATAAAGTATATTGAAGATACTAAAGCAATCGTTGCACCAACAAAACATAACCAAGATAATCTTCTTAGAAATAAAATGTTCTGAGGAATAAAAACAGATTGATTGGCAAGATTTGCAAGTAATCGATAAACATCAATTAGGATCATGATTGCATTAATTCCTCCAACAATAATGGTAACTTGCATCCAAGTCTGATGGTTTGGGTTAAAGTGATATTGTTCAATTAAAATATGAATGATACTGCTAGAAAAAAACATGAGTACAACAAAAATAAACAACATAGTCAATGTTAAAACTTTTGTGAATAAAATAGACTTTTTAATCGTCCACATACAATCGCCACCTTTCGAAAACAGTTTAGCACATAATAAATATAAAATCAATAAATATTTATCGTAAAACAATAAATATTTAAAAATCTTATTCGTTGCATCTCATGTTTATCTTTGATATAATGAATCCATAAGCTCTTATTAAGAACCACTGAGGCAGGGGCCAAGGACGTGGTAGCAACCCTTTTAAAGAAGGTGCTTCCCTAAGCAAGTAAATCACTTGAACAATAAGAGAAAGAACAGACTTGTCCTTTCTTTTTAAGGGCTTTTTTTTATGAAAGAGAGGAATTTAAAATGAAACAACTATTTACATCAGAATCAGTATCACCTGGACATCCAGATAAAATTTGCGATCAAATCAGTGATGCAATCCTAGATGCATGCTTGAGTGTTGATGCTAAAGCAAGAGTAGCATGTGAATGCATGATTACAACCAATTATTTATTAATTGCTGGAGAAATCACAGTGAGTCATCCAGTTGATTATGAGGCAATCGCAAGAAATGTGCTCATTGAAATTGGCTATGATGACGATGCACTTGGTATGAATGGTCATACATGTCAAATTGATGTACGCATTGAACAACAATCACAAGATATTGCAATGGGTGTCGACCATGACCCTGCATTTGGGGCTGGCGATCAAGGGATCATGTTTGGCTATGCAACCAATGAAACCCCACAAATGATGCCATTAACAATTGCCATGGCACATGATTTAGTAGAATTAGCCACACAATTAAAAAAGTCAGGCCAATTTAAACAAGCCAGACCAGATATGAAATCGCAAGTCACGATAGACCTTGAAACAGGTAGATTGCATACCATCTTAATGTCGATTCAACATGAACCAGATATTGATGAATCTGCCTTTAAAGCCTATGTATTTGAGCACATCATGCTGCCAATTGCCAATAAATATCATTTGAATACAGATTTTGAGGTTTTGATCAATCCAACAGGTCGTTTTGTTATTGGGGGGCCTCATGGCGATACAGGACTAACAGGTAGAAAAATTATTGTTGATACATATGGTGGTGCTGCAAGGCATGGTGGTGGCGCTTTTTCTGGTAAAGATGGGACTAAGGTTGACCGCTCTGGTGCTTACATGGCTCGATACATTGCCAAACAAATAGTAGCGGCTAAAATTGCAGATCGTGCTGAAATTCAATTATCTTATGCTATTGGACAAGCAAAACCAGTTTCGGTGTTTGTTGAAACATTTAATACCAGTTATTATCCTAATCTTGATATTGGGGCGATGATTTTATCATTGTTTGATTTGACACCTAAAGGTATGATTGAAACATTGAATTTAGATAAACCATTGTACAAAAACACATCTGTTTATGGACATTTTGGCAAAAAAGAACTACCATGGGAGTCATTAAATGATATGAAAGCGATTCAAGCGTATTTAGAGAATTTATCTTAATTTAAAATATTTCGGTGTTTTTGGTAGAAAAAATTAATAAAAAGTGTATAATATAGTAAAAGGAGGTAGTTATTTATGAAAGTTAAAATTAGAGGTAAAAACGTTGAAGTCACTGAAGCGATTCAAGAAAAAGTAACTGAAAAATTAAGTGTATTAGATAAATACTTTTTAATCAGTGATGACGTAGAGGCCAAAGTATTGGTACGTACCTATCCTCGAGGACAAAAAATCGAGGTTACCATTCCAACTGACCATATTACACTTAGAGCGGAAGAAATTCATGATGATTTGTATGCGGCAATTGACTTAATCGTTGACAAACTTGAACGTCAAATTCGCAAACAAAAAACGCGTTTAAGTCGTAGAGGCAACAATAAACTTGGTATTGATTTAGCATCAGTGATGGATGTTACTGACAGTGAAGATGTGCTTGTTAGAACAAAAACGGTGTATGCAAGACCAATTGATTTAGACGAAGCCATTATGAGTATGGAGATGCTAGGACATTCATTCTTTATCTACCGAGATTTAGAATCAGAAGCTGTTTCAGTTGTTTATAAACGACTTGATGGAGGCTACGGCTTACTAGAAGTTGAATCTGAATAGTCAAAAGGATAGTGATTTCACTATCCTTTTTTTGAATGACATTCAATGACGATGACAAAAGGTGGTTTGCTTTTATTGATCATGTGATACTTTAATACATGATAATTGTGCTTATCTAAGTTTTGACAAAATGTTTCAACAGCAATCGCTTCTTGATCATCATGGCCTTGATAACAGACAATAATCATTAATCCATCATCGATTAGTTCAAGTCCAGATGAAATGGCTGCTAGTGTTGTTGGCGGAGTTGTTTGAATGGAATGATCATGATTTGGTAAGTAACCAAGATTAAATAAAATGCATTGAACAGGTTGTTTGACATATTTGCTCATATGTTGATGCCCATCATGGATTAATGTTACATTGGAAAGGTGACGGCTTCTAGTCGCCTCTATAGCCTCAATTTGAATGTCAAAACCATACACATGATGAAAACATGATGCTAGAAAAGCAGTATCATGGCCATTTCCGACTGTTGCATCGATGGCATTTGTTTTGGATGGGATTGATTGAATAAGAGACTTAACAAAACTAAGGTTTGATTGAATAATTTGCATATTTCTTACCTTGATAGGTATCCCGTTTGACCATCAGTTTATCAATTTCGTTTAGAACAATAACCTTTTTCTTCGCCCACATAGGCGCAATCAATGTCCCTTCATGACCATCACCAGTTAGTCGCTGAACCACAACATCTGGATGAAAGTATTCAAGCTGATCCACAATCAAAGCAACATAATCATCTTGTGTCATTGGCTCAAGTAGACGATGTTGATAAAGTTTTTCAATGCCTGTCCCTTTTGTGATATAAAGCAAATGTAGCTTAACAAATTGAATGTCTAGACTTGCAACAACACTGGCAGTTTTTCTCATATCATCAATAGTTTCGCCGGGTAACCCATTAATAAGATGAACACAAACATCCAGATTGCGTCTTCTTAACTCCCTTACAGCATCAACAAAAGATGAGAAATCGTGACCTCGATTGATTCTTTTAGCAGTGTGATCATGAATTGTTTGTAGACCAAGTTCAATGACCAAGTCAATACGATCTCGAATGGTTTCTAAATAGTCAAGAACAGGTGCGCTAAGGCAATCACTACGTGTTGCTAAATAGATGGCAACAACATCTTTTTTATTAACAAAGGGCTCGAATCTTAATTTCAGATTCTCGACGGTGTCATGTGTGTTGGTGTTGGCTTGGAAATAAGCAATGTACAAGGCATTGGGCCATTTTGCATCCATAATGGTTTTGACTTTGTCAAACTGTTTAAGAAGTGGCTCTGCTTCAAGCGAAAGAAAAGCAGCAGAACCAGCATCACAAAATGTGCATCCACCATATGCAACAGTTCCATCTATATTAGGACAAGAAAAATGACCGTTTAAGCTTATTTTAGCAACTTTAGTTTGATACTTTGTTTTTAAATAATGATTAAATGTATGATAACGTTTATTGTCATTTGAATGAATAAAAGGATTGTTCATAAATTCACCTCGTTGATATTGTAACATAATTTTAAAAAATGATAAAACTTTATGGTTAGTCTAGTTTTTTAACTTATATTTTATTATAATAGTAGAAAGGAGGACACTATGATCGATAAAATCCCAGCATTTGTTGATGCCTATATGAAGACTCACACGATGCACTATTCAAATCAAACGTTATCAAGTTTGCAGACCAAACAAGGATTGATGATCGCTTTGTCCTTTTTACTGCTTCAATTAGATAAGCAAAAAGAGGAAAGGCACAACCAACTGATTTATCTTTTAGAACATCATACAATTCTAGAAAGTAGTGCTTATCAACGTATTTATTTAACCATGAACGATTTTGCGCAAAGGTTTAAACAAAGTCCAACTGGACTTAAAATAGAACGTGTTTCATTGATGCCAATGTTGTTTGATGGACTCGATTTTCAATCACCATACCGTCACTTATCGTTCATGTTAAAAGAAGAAACCATCGTAGCATGTTTGAAAGATGGACAGTATCTTAAGACCACTGGACAGGTTCAAGCTACACCGGGGTTAGAAGTCATTGTTTTACTGCAAAAAGCAATGAGCCATGTGACGTGTCGAATAAGACTTGCGTCGATACAACATCATATGGAAATTGTTTCGTTTCATATAAAGGAGGTTGCACATGAAAAAAAGTAGTTTAGGGCTTGTTGCAGGTATTGGACTAGGTATTGCAGCTGGCGTTGCCATTGGCTATATGAACACACCTAAGTATCGTTACTTTGATCGTTTAAGCGTCAAGGATGCTAAAAAAATGGTAGATCAATTTTTAAATGAAGTGATGCACTTGGATGGTCAAGATGACATGGTGGCAAGACAAATAGACGCCATTGTTGAAGAATATGTTATGGATTTACCGTACTATCAAACATATGTAAAAGAGATGATCAAACAACTTCATCAATATCAAGTGACCATTCAACCAGTTAAACATGTTAAAGAATGTTTGTATTTATTAAAAGAAGGAGTATCATTAGCACATGGTTTGTTTAATGGGTATCCTTTATACATTGATGAGGGTCGTTATTTAATGGATCAACTTGCGCCTAGTAAGTCGGATGATCTACAATATTATCGTTTTAGTGAAGGCTTATATAAAGGATGCTATGGTCTTGTTTTAAGTTTTAAAGTAAATCATACCCATTGGTATGTTCGACTTGCGTATATAGACTATGGATTTAAAGTATTGGATTTTGGTGTTATGAATAGTCGTTATCAAAGTTTAATTAATTAGCGATGAATTGAAGTAGTAAGCTAGGAATCATGACAGAGACTAAGTGGTGGGTGAAAACTTAGATGTGAACTAGCTGAACTTATCAAGGAGCTTTATCGTGAATCTGCGTTAAGGATGTTGAGTGCATGCCTAGCATGAACTAAGGTGGTACCGCGTTTCGACGTCCTTAGAGCTAGGTTTTTTATCATGAAAGGAGTTTAATTATGGTATACAATCATAAACAAATTGATCAAAAGTGGCAACATTATTGGGATAAGCATCAATCATTTAAGGTGTTAGAGGACACTCAAAAAGAAAAAAAATACATACTAGATATGTTTCCCTACCCTTCAGCACAAGGACTTCATGTAGGTCATCCTGAAGGATATACTGCGACAGATATTTTTAGTCGTTTTAAACGCATGCAAGGATACAATGTATTGCACCCAATGGGATGGGATGCATTTGGGTTACCTGCAGAACAATATGCCATTCAAACGGGGAATCACCCAGATGCATTTACACAAGAAAATATTCAAAACTTTAAAAGACAAATTAAATCATTGGGTTTTTCATATGATTGGGAACGAGAACTCAGTACAACCGATCCAGATTATTATCAATGGACACAGTGGATTTTCATGCAACTTTATCGTCTTGGCCTTGCAGAAGTGAAAGAAATTGAAGTGAATTGGTGTGAAGGTCTTGGTACTGTGCTTGCAAATGAAGAAGTCATTAATAAAGATGGTGTGATGGTTTCAGAGCGAGGCGAGTTTCCGGTTGTTAAAAAACCAATGAAACAGTGGATTCTTAAAATTACGCATTATGCAGAACGCTTGCTTGAAGATTTGGATGAACTTGATTGGCCTGAGAGCATTAAAGATATGCAACGCCATTGGATTGGAAAAAGTCAAGGGGCATTGGTGACCTATCATGTAAAAGATATAGAAGCTACTTTTGATGTGTTCACTACAAGACCAGATACTTTGTTTGGTGTTAGTTATGTTGTCTTAGCGCCAGAACATCCTCTGGTTATGAAAATCACAACACAAGCACAAATGGAAGCTGTTGAAGCGTATCGAAGCGTTGCAGCAAGTAAAACTGATTTAGAACGTGCTGAAATTAATAAAGACAAAACAGGTGCATTTACAGGTGCTTTTGCGTTATGCCCTTTAACAAAACGTGAAATCCCGATTTGGATCAGTGATTATGTACTTGCAAGTTATGGGACAGGTGCAGTCATGGCAGTACCTGCACATGATACAAGAGACTTTGAGTTCGCTACAAAGTTTGGACTACCAATGATCCCAGTTATTGAAGGATTTAATGGTAAAGAGGCATATATCAAGGATGGAAAACACATCGATTCAGAGTTATTGAATGGCTTAGACAACAAACAAGCCATTGAAACCATAATTACTTATTTAGAAGAAAAAGGCGTAGGAAAAAAACAAATTAATTATAAACTTAGAGATTGGATATTTGCACGTCAAAGATATTGGGGTGAACCATTCCCGGTTGTTCATTATAATGATGGAAGTGTTGGTTTAATGGATGAGGGAAGCTTACCATTAACACTACCTGTGATGACTAACATCAAACCAAGTGGCGACGGACAATCACCACTAGTTAATGCAACACAATGGTTAAATGTGATGGATGAATCAGGTCATGTGATTGGTAAAAGAGATACCAATACAATGCCACAGTGGGCAGGTAGTTGTTGGTATTATTGTGGCTATATTCTAAAAAGACCAGGTTCAATGATTCCTTTGAATAGTGAACAAGCAAAACAAGAACTTGCAAAATGGTTACCTGTTGATTTGTATATTGGTGGTGCTGAACACGCTGTCTTGCACTTACTTTATTCTCGATTTTGGCATAAAGTATTATTTGATATAGGGGTTGTTCAAACCAAAGAACCATATCAACGTCTGTTCAATCAAGGGATGATTTTAGGAGAAAATAACGAGAAAATGTCTAAGTCAAAAGGCAACGTTGTTAATCCAGATATTATCGTTGAATCACATGGGGCTGATGCTTTTCGTTTATATGAAATGTTTATGGGGCCACTTGAAGCGTCTGTTTCTTGGTCATCTGAAGGTGTTGATGGGGCACGTCGCTTCCTTGATCGTGTATGGCGTTTGTTGGTTCAAGATGATTGTCTAACAACAAAACTGACAACTGTTAATGACCAATCGTTAGATCGAGTGTATCATGAAACAGTTAAGAAAGTCACCCATGACTTTGAAACCTTGGGATTCAATACAGCCATTGCTCAAATGATGAAGTTTATTAATGAATGTTATAAAGTTGAAACGCTTTATATACCTTATATTGAAGGATTCTTGACGCTTTTAAATCCGATTGCACCACATCTAACAGAAGAACTATGGGAGATGTTGGGACATGTTGAGTCGATGACATATCAACCTTGGCCAACATACGATGAAGCGATGCTTGCACAAGATGAAATTGAAGTTGTCATCCAAGTCAATGGTAAAGTACGCGCTAAAGTTGTGATGCCAAATGGTTCTAGTGATGATTTACTTAAAGAGACAGCTTTAAAGCAACATAATGTTTTGGTTCATTTAGAAGGTAAAACAGTGATGAAAGTAATTGTTATTAAGGGACGTTTAGTCAATATTGTGGTAAAATAAAGGGAGTAGGAGGGTTTTATGAAAAAAAAGATTGCCTTATCTTTTGTGGTTGTGCTTCTTTTGATCACCCTAATCTCTTTGATTGTGGTGACAATCAGTCGACCGCAATCAAATCGTATTACAAATGAAGATAAAAACAATTATGATACACTTGTTAAGCGTATCAAAAGCCAAACAGAATTTCTTGCGCAAAGTCAATATTTCAATTTATCAACTGAAATGGTGCAATTAGATGACGGGACTTATCATGCTTTTATAAGGCTTAATTCCCCTCGTGTGGGCATGTTTAATGTTGGAATGATTGCATTGGATGCTGATGTTGAAACACAATTAAATGATCCGTATCGTCATTCAATTGGCGTTATTGGTACAACGTCGTATCATATCATTCCTGGTCAAGTTGATAATGAGATTAATTATGTACAAGATATACAACTTGAGCTAATCAGTGAAAAGCCTGAAATGAATGTTTTGATTTTTGTTAAATGGCAAAATGAATTAGGTGATGTTAAGTATGAACAATTTATTAAAAAAGAAATTAAACTTGTTTTGCCACAACCAGAAGAAGTACCAGTTGAAGTAACACCAGAACAACCTTAAAGGAATGAAATAATGGAAACAATTAGACTTGATAAGCTGTTGTCAAAAAGTGGTTTTGGATCTAGAAGAGATGTTAAGTATTTGATTAAAAAGGGATATGTTCAAGTCAATGGTCAATGCATCAAAGACGATGGCTTTAAAGTAAATCATGATGAAGACATCATCCTTGTAGATGGGAAAAGAGTTCGTTATCGTCCCTATGTTTATTTGATGATGAATAAACCCAAAGGGGTCATCAGTGCAACGCATGATGCACATCATGTTACTGTCATTGATTTAATTGAAGGCTATCTCCAATATGATTTGTTTCCAGTTGGGAGACTTGACAAAGATACAACGGGGCTTCTCATTTTAACAAATGATGGTAAGTTTTCACACCAAATTACATCGCCTAATAAACACGTTGAAAAAGTGTATCATGCAACGCTTAACCAACCAATTAATCAATTTATGATTGATGCTTTTGCAAGAGGCCTTGTGATTGATGGTGAACTGTGGCGACCTGCTAAATTGATTGACTTGGGGGAA
>CAZWEF010000030.1:0-19282 GCA_964632125.1 uncultured Erysipelotrichales bacterium | reverse complement strand
CTGACATAGGTAAACTGTATCCAACAATTTTACCCATAATCATTGAAAATACAATGTTGCCACTAACCCCAACAACAAAAGCAACTGTAATTGGCACAATTAAACTAATCAATTGTTGAATGTCAATTTGAGCTAATGGTCCAAACACAATAATTAAAATAGCGAGCATCATTAAACCATACGCATCAATACCATTTAAGACATTCTCAGGTAATATTTTGAATTCTCTTAACAAGACCCCTAAAAGTAAAGCAACTATAAAGGTATTAAAACCTAAATAGGTATCAATAGTTATGGCAATCAAAACCACACACCCAACGACAAATAAGGTACCTTGTGTTGTTTTTAAGAATGGTGGCAGTTTACTTACTTTTTGAGTTGTTTTGGCTTCATCAACTTTTCTTTCAATCTTACCCTCACGATATAAAGCTTGAACACGTTTCGCTTCTTTTTTCAAAATAATTGACGTTAGAGGAAAACCAATAAGCCCTTGAAAAGCTGAAATGAGCACTGGGAAAGCAGCCACCATAATAAGTGCTTGTTGCTGTGATGCTGTTGCAGTTGTCATCAATGCTTCAACACCTTGTTGGACAATGATAATAGATACAGTACCTCCTGTAACAGCCCCAACTGCTCCTACAAAATAATTAATATCAGGTAATGCTTTGAATAAAGTTTGAACTAAAAACAATGACAAAGCAACACCCGCTACAGCACTAACCCCAATTGCAAATGTTTTCCATTGGCGTTTTAGTTCATCTAGACTAACCATTGTTCCAATATGAACGATAATAAATCCAACCACTGTCGACCCTAATGCAAGCAATGATGAGTCTGGTAACAATGTTTTAGGAAAAATATTTGACTTAAATCCTATCAAAAAGATTAATGATGCAACAAACAGTGAAGACAACAAGGATTTGGTTGCCTTTGACACAACATCTGCCACTGTCCATACCAACATCACAATCACAAAAGCAAATACTGGTCCATAAATCGTATTTAAAAATGAAGCCATGTTAAACCCCCCTTAAAATAGATAAATATTGCTAAAACTGATGTCTTAATGCCTGTACTTGATTAAATACATCGTCACTCATTTCATAAGCGACTGCAGCAACATTTTCTTCAAGTTGTTTAATGGTCGTTGCCCCAATGATACATGAAGCCACTTGTTCATGCTTTAATATCCAACTAATGGCTAAAGTAGTCAGTGATATACCTTCTTTTTTAGCAATTGGTTCTAATAATCTAGCAAAAGCAACTTGTTTTTCAAACTTCTCATCGTTCATCATGTCCATTGTTGCTTTTCTTGAATCAGCAGGAATGCCATCATTGTACTTACCTGTTAAGATGCCTTGTTCTAATGGTGAGAACACCATTTGTCCAACACCCAACTTTGCCATTGGAATTAAATCTTCAACAATGGATTGATTGATGATGTTCATTGGCGGTTGGTTCACAATAATATGTTTCATATGATAGTCTTCAATGATTTGAGTTGCTTCCTTAAGTTGTGCAACTGACCACATACTCACACCAATATAAAGTGCTTTACCTTGATTCACAACATCATTTAATGCTTGCATTGTTTCCAGTAAAGGCACAGTCTCATCAAAACGATGACAATACAGAATATCAACATAATCCATATCCAAGCGTTTCAAACTCGCATTGATGCTTTCCATAATATGTTTACGAGATAACCCACCACAATTAGGGTGTTCACCCATTGGAAAATAAACTTTAGTGCTCACAACAACTTCTTCTCTTTTATATTTCTTTAGTGTTTTACCAAGCATTAATTCAGCTTCCCCAAGTTCATAAACATTGGCACAATCAAATGAATAAATACCAAGTGCCATACAACGATCCACAATCGCTTGAGCTGTTTCTAAATCAACTCGACGACCAAAAGTGCGCCAACTACCAAGTGTTAACTCTGATACTCTTAATCCTGATTTCCCAACAATTTTGTGTTTCATATGCTCTCCTTTATGCAATTAATACTACCATTTTCCTTTGCCAATATGGCTTTCAATTTCCGACTTGCTCATTTGCTTAATCTCCCAAGCACGTTTATTTGCATAGTTAAATGTTTTTAGGCAAGTTGGATCTAAATTAATCTCAATACCTTCCTTTGCAATCGCAATCATTTCAACGCTCAATGCTTCTAGTTTCATCAATAAATCATTTGTACGATCTGACATATACACTTTTTTCGCTTCATCTTCTGTCAATTCTTTGAATGCTGAAGGTGCAGCACCACATTTAGGACAATTACCTTCAACATGTTCTCCTTCTACCATATAATTACAAACACTACATTTCCAAAGTTTCATTTCTAATTCCTCTCTTTCCTTTTTTTATATTATACTACTTTCTTATCATAAAAACGAGTGCAAAGCAACACTTTCTTTATACAAATGACTGAAAAAGAACATTTAAAAGCCCCACACTCACCATCACCAGTATAGGGTGCCATTTAAACTTACGAATCATCACAAACGCAATCATTACAAACAATAGATGTAAATAATTGAAATGTTCAAAAACAACTTCTTTACTATGACCAAAAAGCGAAAGGATTAAGATACTAAGCCCTGCCCCTAAAATCAATGCCACAACAGCAGGACGTATGCCTTTTAAAACAGCTTGAACAACATCTAGTTGTTTGTATTTAAAATACAAATAACTTAACAAGGATAAAATGATAAATGATGGCGTAATAACACCAATAGTTGAAACAACAGCACCTGGCACACCTGCTACTTGATTACCAACAAAAGTTGCGGCATTTAATGCAATTGGACCAGGCGTCATTTCTGCGATGGTGATCACATCACTAAACATTTCTAGTGTTAGCCATTGATGAACATGGACAACTTGATTTTGAATGAGTGGTAAAGCAGCATAACCACCACCAATACTAAACATACCTACCTTAAAAAAACTAATGAATAATTCAAGCAAGTTCACGTTGTCCACCTCGGTTCCAAAACATGAGTGCGATGCCAATCAAACCTGCACCAATAATGATAAAAATAACATTGACTTTTAACACAAAACTAAGGATAAACACAAGTGCAAATAAGGTTATATTTAACCATTTATCCTTAATGATTAAATGATGAAACATGGTAAAACAAACATTTAGAATAATGGCAGCGACAGCTGCTTGCATCCCAGTCATCATCCAAGAAACAACCACATTTTGTTTGAATGCCTCATAAAACATTGAAATGATTGTGATAATGATGAGTGGCGGTAACGAAGTGCCAACTGTTGCAACCAAAGCGCCTTTAAAGCCACTTAATTTATGTCCAATCATGATAGCAGTGTTCACTGCAATGGGACCTGGTGATGATTGCGCAATGGCAATCAAATCCAACATCTCTTCTTCATCAATCCAATGTAGTTCATCAATAAATTTCTTTTTAAGCAATGGCACAATGACATAACCACCACCAAAGGTAAAAGCACTAATAAGAAATGTTTCTTTAAATAACTTCAAATGACGCTTAAATGGTTTCATAAACCTACCTCCTAATTTAGTTGATCAACAATTTGTTTGAGTCTTCGTTTTATGAGATCAAACATACTTTCATCCAACATACTTGAAATAGATTCATAGCTTTCAATTAAATAAGCATCATAAATATATCCTGGATAGCCATTACTATAAGCCACAACAAATCCTTTTTCAAGGAAATCAAGTCCTGCATATGGTTCTCCTGCTACAAAAGCAATGACTGCATCATTTAGTTTAAAAACAGATAATTCAATATCTTGTTCCAATTGATCTTTTTGTTTAATCATTTCTTTTAAAACCAAATAGCCTTGTTTTTTCGTTTCTAAAAATCGATTATCTGGTCGCAACTCAAATTGTTGTTCAACCTCAATGAGCGCTTGTTCAAGCGCCATTAAATCAATTTCTTTAAAGCGACAAGCAATGTCTTCAGTTACCATTTGAAGACTTATAAAAGGTTCATAAACAATTTCCTTCAATTGTTTCATAACTTGTCGATAAAGCTTTTCTCCAAAATGTTTCTTTTGTTTTATTGCATCTTTACTCGTACGTGTGTACCTAGTACTAATATCACCAGCTGGCCCTTGTAAAAACAAAGAAGGTTGGTTACCACCATCAAGCAAAGAAAGAAGCTGGCTAATATAATCACCAGAGACTAAATTAAATGACTGACCAAGGACTGTTGGATGACAGTTATAAGAAATCAAATTAACAATTGGTCGATGCTGTAAATCAACAAAAGACAAGATTGAAACAAATGTGTGATGATGATCTGTGTGACGCGTTAGGCGACTATGTCCAACCTCATCAAAGTAACACTTTGAAAAGCCCATTTTTGCAGGCACCAAACAATTCATTGCATCCTCAATTGCTTTTATCAGTTGTGTTTCGATTATCTTTTGATAATCAAAGCTCGCCGATTCAAACCATGCATAAGCTTTTAACGTTGGCGCATAATGCGTATGTGTTGCACTGATCATGACATCTTCTATACCAAATCGTTGTTTCAGTACTTCTCTCATTTCTTTTGTAAATTCTCTGGTGACAATCAAGGTTTCAAAACTAACCCACGCCAAAAGGCGTTGATCATCTTGCAAGACAGTAACACGAACAGAAATAGGGTCCAAAACACCAGCACTAGGGCTATCACGGTGGATGAAACCAACCAAAGGCTCATATGTACTTGGTGTTATATCACAACATCCATATCCTACATTAATCATAGAAATTTCACTCTTCCTTTGTAGCGTTTAAACAAATCATCATTTTGATAACCATCTACATTTTGACTTGTATACATAGGCACTTTAACACCTTGTTGATCTAGTTTCAAAACTGCTTCTGTTAAAATAGTGTGCAACAAAAACATGCCCGAAATCGTAGAAACACCTCCTGTTACCACACCTTGACTTAAAGATACGACACCATCCCCGTTAGGGGCCCCATTATCCAAAACATAATCAACCAATTGATAAAGGTTTTTATTAGAAGCATGGCGAGATGGTTGCATGGTAGTTTGTTGCATTGATGTGATTGCAATTGTTGTCACATGTTGTTCTTTTGCTTTTAATGCCATTTCAATCGGCATTGCATTACGACCAGAATTAGATACAATAAATAATAAATCACCTTCGTTGATTTGATGATCTTCATAAATAATAGAAGAAATACCTGAAAGTCGTTCTATTTTACTTCCTCGTATTGCCCCAGAAATACTCACTGCATCAAAATCCAACATCGCATTGACATTCGCCAAACCCCCTGCTCTAACAAACACTTCAATACCAACCATATGAGAATGTCCAGTGCCAAATACATGAATCATTTTATCTTCTTGAATGACATTGAGCACTCGTTCAATTAATTCATTGATGACATCTTCTTGTGATGATAAAACCTCATTCAAAATCGCTAACGTCTCTTTTGCATATGCGTACATTTCAATCACCTATCCTTTTGAATTTGTTATAAAGCCACCATGATAACACACCAATTTATGATGCGGATGTGCTAACAAGCGATCCATACTTACTTGTGCTAATTCTAGATCCAATGAATATTTGGGATTGGCAAGCTTAAGCATACCATTCTCAATAATCATCGCATCACCAACAACCATCACATCATCTTTAATCGCATAATAGGATACATGACCTGGAAGATGTCCTGGTGTTGCCAACACCTCAATACCCCCAGCAACTGGCAGGATCTCTTTGTCTTCAACAACGGTTGTCACTTTTGTTGGTTTAATTTGCGATAACATTTCCATAAAACGCAATCCATTTTGTTGACCTTCTAATGATAAAGTCGGTTGCAATTCTTTTGCTTGTGTCATTCGAATCGCTTCTTTTTCTCCTTCAATATAAGCCTTCTCAATCGCCGATGTTAAGACTTTGATACGTGGATTGTCTCTTGTTAAAGCATGTAGATTACCAATGTGATCATGATCATGATGCGTAATAAGAATGTGCGTGATATCCTGCACACTTTTCCCTTTTTGTTGCAACACATCCTTTAAAATATCGTAAGTACCAATGGCCCCACAATCAATCAAAACACAATCATGTTCATCATGAATCATGGCAACAGCCACTTCAAATCCATTTTGTCTAATCGTTAATAAATCAAACATTGAATACACCTCTTTCTTCTTCTACCTTACCATAATTTTAAAATGAAAACTAGATGCCATTTTACATTTATCATAAACTTATAACAAAAGAAAATACTTTGCTATATCAAAAAAAATCTTATAACCTCAACTGTTTAACATGACTATTTTTCATCTAAGTCATTACAAAGAACGCAAAACTAATACTAAAAAGAGTCAACGATTAAGATTGACTCTTTTACTTGATTCAATTCGATAAAAACTATGCTTCAATACGTCGTTTTTTTGAAATCATTAAGACACCAGCTAAAACAGATAGACCAGCTATGCCATAAATTGGCGTCGATAAACCTGTTTCAGGTAAATTAGCAGCACCTAGTTTTTTTGTTTCAACAGCAGCTTTACCTGTAACATCCACTACTTTCAACTCAATGTTTTGTCCTTCTGTTGCTTTGAGCTTATACGTAATGGTTGTTGAATCCACTGTTGTTACATTTGATACTTCTGTTTGATTTACATACACTTTATAAACCTTAGACGAATCACCAACAGTCGCTGTTACACTCGCTTCTCCATTACCTAGATTATTAACACTATACCCTTTAATAGTAGGCGCTTGTGTATCATAGAAGATTTGTGTTCTAAATGGTGTTTCAAACAAGTTTGTTGTACCACTTGGTTGAATTAAAGCAGCTGTTGATGCATAATCATATGCCTCTAATGCAATTGGGTTAACCCCTTGAACCAAACTTGCTTTATCAATTGAAATGACACCGCTTGTAGAGTATGCCATTGCATCCCCCATCAACTCTTGACCATTGATTTTAATTGATCCAATTTCTTTTTCAGACCCAACTCCTACTTCAACCGTTTTCCCAGGGTGATTTTCATCAATGACCATTGTGCCACTTGTAAATGCTTGATCAACAACTAAAACCGGTGCATCATAAGCTGCACGTTTAACCACAACTGGATACCCACCTATGTTTAGAGCGCCATCAATAGGTGCAACAACAATCACATTGTAGTCAATACCTACAGGAACCATTGCACTATATTGATTAGTCGTTTGATCATAGTAAATATCGGTATTAATAATTTCACCATTAACAGTTAACATTAAACCTTCAACACCTGTTAAATTATCTGATGCAGTCCAAACCAATTCATATGTATCTTGATTTGTTACGAGCACATTTGGCAAATGCGGCGATACTCCTGCAACTGATCCAATGAATTCAACAGTTGGCGGAGTCACATCAACCGTAATTGGGAATTCCAATTGTTGTTTAGAAGCATTTGGTAAATCACTTGATCCTTCTAGCACATAGCGATAATGACCTTCTTGGACAACTTGCCCATTTGAATCATCACCAAACCACATTGTTTCAAAACTAATTAGATCGGCGATTGGTTGTTGAGTTGTACCAAAGATTTGACGGCGCACATTCTCAGTAGTACCCACTTTTTTAACAAGTTCTCCTTGTTCATTGTATAAAAGTGCATCCACTGTTTTTGCATTTCTAATCATATAAGTCGCCGGAATCATGTTGTCTGCAAAGCCATCTTCATTTGGCGAAATGGCCATTTTATTTGCTTCGTTATTCAAATAGTAGAATCCTTCTAATACAGGATCATAATAAACCCCTACTGATTTTAATGCACCATTATCATATAGATCATAGTATGTTTTATTCTCTGCCCAAACTGGTTGCGTGAACATTGGCAACTTACCAAAATCCCCATAATATCCGATGAATGGTACATTCAATTCACGACCATCAACTTCAAATGTCATGAACCCTTCAACATAACCTTCGATTGGTGTTGCAGGCAATGTTAATGTTAAATCCATGATTCCTGCTTGTCCAGGTTCAACTGTTAGTGAACCACCTGTTATAGAAGCACCATTTAATATTTGATCATATGGTTGTCCATCAGTCATTGAAAAGTCATTGGCACCTGTTAAAATAGTAGCGCCTTTGTATGTATATGTTTGAGCAGCTGATCCAAAGTTTTTCACTTCAACTTGGAAAGCATTTTGACTTTGAGTCATCATACCAAATTCAATCGCTGCCTTGCGATTCACAGTATTTGTAATCGTTGAGTTTTCAAGCATCATATCTTTTGTTTGAATTAACCCTGCACCCTGTCTTCTTGGTGAATAAGGAATGCCAGTGTGATCTGGATCTTCAACAACACTTGCTGTATTCATCACCAAGTTTTTAACTAACTTAGTTAATTCTTGACCTGTAATGTTTGGATGATCTTGTTTGATTTTTTGAATCACCAATGCAACAGCACCTGACACATGAGGTGCAGACATTGAAGTCCCACTCATTGTTGTGTAACCATTGTTGTTGGTTGTTGAATAAATATCCCCACCTGGTGCTGCGATTTCAGGTTTGAATGACAAGTTTGGCGTTGTTCCCCAAGACGTACTTTCATCAAAACGACCTGCATTTGGGTTTTCAGTACTCATTTTTTCACTTGGGAAAAGTAAATAGGTGCTTGCATGATTTGGTGAATTCATGAAGTCTATCATTCCTAAACCTGTACTATGTCCAACAAAAACAACCGGTATAGTCGTTCCTGGATCTAGTGCCATGCTGATGAGTGTCTCTCCACCTTCTGCATGATTATACACAACGACACCAATAGCGCCAGCATTTTGCGCATTCATCACTTTTTCAGCAAATGTAAGCTCTCCACGTTCAATCAAAGCAACCTTACCACTCACATCAGTTACTTCTTCCGCTTTACCAATACCTGCATTTACATAATCATAATGGACATTTGCTTCAAAGTTAATACCAGTCTCTTGGTATGGTCCACCAGTACAACCTCCTTGGCCGTCTGCTTGAACGCCACAATATTGAATAAAGCTTGAAACCACTTCATTACCTTCAAAGTTTGCAACCATGATAACATCTGTTGCACTCGCAGGTGACCCAACAGTTCCTTCATCTTTAACAGTCGGATCATACACACCGCTTGTCGCAAAAGATGAGTTACCTGCCGAAATAACAACCACAACGCCTGCTTCAGTTGCACGTTGCACTGCTAGTTGTTCAATATCAGTACTATCTTGAAACCCAGCTGCAGCGCCTAAACTCAAGTTAATCACATCAGCACCAAGAACAACTGCATCTTCAATTGCTGCAATGATATCTTCTGTTGTTGCATAAGAAATAGTTGTACTATTTGGGAAAACTTTCATTGCTAGAACTTGTGTTTCAGGAGCTACACCAACAACTGATGTACCATTTGCAACACCAGCCTCTGCTCCATTCGCACCCACAATACCAGCAACATGCATCCCATGTTCGTGATTTGGACTGACTGTATCGCGAACTTCAGTATTTTTATCTGCATAGTTGTAACCAAATGGTACTTTTGCTGTATAATAACGACCTTCAGTCGCATTCAACTCACCACTTGAGATAACTGATTGCACATCTGCCTCTGATAATTTAGCTGCTCCAGGCGTCGTTATAACCATATCTTTATGGTTATAATCAATACCTGAATCGACAATTGCAACGACCACACCTTCACCTTTCATCCCATAATCTTGTAAAACTTGATCGGTTTGCGTGATGCTTTTGTTGCTTGCAATACTAGGCATATATTGATTTGATAAACGAATCATTTTAATTGTTTCGATTTGTTTGACTTGATCATAATATTGATACTGAACTTTTACACTTAGACCAAACAATAAATCAGTATACTGACGACCAACTTCAAGCGTTGGAATGGTTTTTAATGCTTCCAATGTTTGATTCATAATCGTAGTTTTTTGTTCCTCTGTTAATGTTGTTGTCCCATCTTCAAGTAACAACATCAATTCAATCATATCTTCTTGATTAAACGTTACAGCTTTGTCCATTCTAGAATCACGTTGAATTTGTTCTGCTTTGATTCTAGATTCTCTCAAAGCTTCTTCAACTAATTCTTCAATATCAGGCTGTACCGCTTGTAATTTTTGTGTGTTTATTCCTCCAAAAACAAGAGATAAAACCAATAATAATGCAATGCTATTTTTTAACAAATGTTTCATCATTCGCCCCCTTTCGTATCATTATAGCAAAACCCATTATTGATGTAAACAATTTATTCAAATTAGACAACTTTGAGACTATTCATTTTATTTTGCATACAAAAAAGAACCCAACGGGTTCCTAATGACCTATAATAGATGAAACTTTCGTAATAATTAAATCAATTGCCACAGTATTACTCTTACCCTCTGGAATAATTACATCAGCATATCGTTTGGTTGGTTCCAAAAACTGAATATGCATTGGTCTAACAGACTCTTGATATTGTTTGATCACCGATTCAATACTTCTTCCTCGCTCATTAATATCACGTTCTAGACGTCTAATAAAACGAACATCTGCATCTGTATCAACAAACAATTTTAAATCAAGTAATGAACGAATGGATTCATCTTCTAAAACAAATAATCCTTCAATAATAATAACATCTACTGGCGAAACTGTTTCTTTTTCTTTTGAACGTGTGTGTTGTTTAAAATCATAGATTGGTTTGGCAATGGTTTCACCATGAATTAATTGTTTTAACTGAACATGCATCAATTCATAATCAAACGCCATCGGATGATCATAATTCATTTTGACACGTTCTTCCATGGTCATATGATCTTGATTTAAATAATAATCATCTTGTCTAATGATGACAACACTTTTTGTTTTTTTAAAATGCTCAAATATTGTTGTTGCAACACTTGTCTTTCCACTTGCACTACCACCTGCAATACCAATAAGTAATGGTTTTTTCATAACTATCTCCTCTATTAGATTGAAACTGAATGATAACTAAATCCAAGCCCTTTAACATCAGACACCATATGTACAATCACAAAAGCCCGATCATCTACCTCATCAACAATTTGTTGGACCCTTTTAACATCTTTTCCTTCAACAACAATCATCAACATATCCTTTTGTTGTCTTGAATAAGCACCAAGGGTTGGCACAAGCGTAATACCCCGACTAACACGTTCTAATAAGACCTCTGTAATGGCTTGATAACGATCACTGATAATATAAACAGCACGTTTACGATTCATAAATGACTCAATCATACTCATAATCAAAGACACCATCACCACAACTAACAGTGCATATAAGAACGCTTCAACACCAAACACCACAATATTCATGAATACCACAATGGCATCAGTCACCAAAAGCCCAATGGTTGTTGACATACCTGTATATTTTTTAATGATTAATGGTGGGATTGAAGTACCCCCACTTGAAGCCCCTATCCGATACAAAATGGTTACTGAAATAGCGAGTAAAACACTTGCTACGATGGCTGAAAGTAATTTATCATTGGTTGCTGCTTGTTCTGGAATGATGGCAATAGCAAATGGCAGTAATGTACTCCCAATAGCCGTGTTGATAAAAAACGATTTTCCAAGCAATGTTGCCCCTACAATTAATAACCCCGTATTTAATACAATGGTTGTCATAAATCTTGAGACACCAAATTGTTCATCAAGCAAAATGCTAATCCCACCTACACCTCCAGCTGCAATATGATGTGGTCCTAAAAACATATTCACAGTGATTGCCACAATCAAAACAGCTACCACAATCAACAACAATCGCTTCCCCCATGACATCTTAAAGCCCCCTTTTGTTTTAGTCTAAGACAACTTCAAAACAGATTTCATCTAAGCTTCTTGTATGACGAATTGGTTGTGGTTTGGTGTTATATCCAAAAGCAACAACCACTGAAATACCATATTCTTTTTCATTCAAACTCAATTGTTCTAGTAACATTGTTTCATTAAAACCACCCATAATCAGTGAATCAATCCCAAGTGCTGTTGCTTGAAGCACCATTTGACTTGCTGCAAACAATGTTTGTTCCCTAAAATAATTGGGTCTTTTATCAACGATTTGTTCAATTCTTTGACGATAAGCCATTAGTTTTTCTAAATCAAAACCACCTTGTTGATATTTATCCATAAACTCAGAATGATTCATAACATAATCCTTTTTAACATATAAAAAAGCAATCAACTCACTTGCATCCACAGCAGCCTGTTGTTGATTCATCGCTTCATAAATACTTGAACGATTACCACGAATCAACACAAATTTCCAAGGTTCACTACCAAATCCACTTGGTGCTTTTTGCCCTGCTTCTAAGATTCTTAATAAGTCTTGTTTGCTTATTTTTTTTGTTTGATCAAAATATCGAGCTGAATAACGTTTACTAATCGCTTCACTTACATTCATCTAACACACCTCCATTATAAGTATACCACATTAAAAGATAAAAAATCATAGCCATTAAGTAAGTTTTTATATATAATAGAAATAGAAAGGAGCTACTATGAAACAGTTCACGATTATTTTTATGTGTTTGATTCTTTGTGGCTGTAGTCAAGCTTTTGTTCGTAATCAAAAAGAACAATTTGATGAAACATCATCTTACTTTGACAATACAACATTAGAAATACAAACCATTATCAATCAAAGAATCAATCAGTATGTTCAATCCTTATCTTTACCTCAATTTAAATTAAAGGAAACAGATGGCAAAAACTACATCCATGTTTCTAAAATAAGCAATGATTTGTCTCTTGAAATAGAAACAGATGATCTAACAACCAAAGTTTATCGGTTTGTTGTTGTTTCTAATCCCAATTCAAAAGAACCAACGACTCAACTAAGTGCCTATGCTTTGTTTGAAACAATCATTAAAGAAGCAACAAAAAACCATGTTTCTCATGATTTTGAAGTTCTTTGGAATGTTTTTTTAAAAGACCCATATGGTTCACCAATTGAAGTCATTGATGAAGGTTTTATGTATCAAGCTTATATGAAAGATGGTCATATGTTTTTTGTCTTAGAAAAAACAACGAAACAAAACCAAATCATTTATCGTATTGAAGACATGAATATAAAAGAAAGCAATCAAAGTGTTCGTCCTTTAATCACAACAATATCATTATCACAATACAATGCATTAAATATAGGTATGAGTTATCAAGAAGTGATTGATCTTATTGGTGGTGAAGGTACCCTGATTTATGAACCAACTGCACCAGATGATGATTATGCATCAAAAATTTATACTTGGCTTGGCAATGGTCCCATTGGTAGCCATGCGACACTAACATTTGAAAACAATGTACTTACTAATAAAACACAAAATGATTTAAAATAGGAGGAAAATCATGACTTTAGATTATACAAATAAAGCATCAATGATGGAAGCTATTGATGCTGCAACACATTATATTCAATCAAAAATAAACAAACAACCAGAAATAGCCATTGTCCTTGGTTCT
Organism: uncultured Erysipelotrichales bacterium; assembly: GCA_964632125.1. GTDB lineage: Bacteria > Bacillota_I > Bacilli_A > Erysipelotrichales > CAZWEF01 > CAZWEF01. The sequence goes on along the minus strand of CAZWEF010000030.1, from coordinate 5,803 downwards.
GGTTTTGCTGGTTTTGCAACTTATTTAAGAAACCCAATTATTATTGATTACAATGAAATCCCTCATTTTCCGTCTTCAACAGTTGAAGGACATAGTGGGAAACTGTTCTTTGGAGAATTAGGTGGTAAATACTTGGTGGTGATGCAAGGACGTATTCATTATTATGAAGGATATGATATACAAGCCATTACATTACCTATTCGAATCTTTGCAAGACTTGGTATTCATTCAGTTGTTTTAACGAATGCTTGTGGTGGTATAAACAAACACTTTGCACCTGGACAACTTATGATGATTGAAGATCATATTGCAAACTTTTGTCCTAATCCATTAAGAGGTGCTCATTTAGATGCTTTTGGTCCTCGTTTTGTTGATATGTTCCATGCTTATGACCCTGGCTATCTGGAGCTAACAAAATCATGTGCCAATAAACTTGGTATACCAATTCAAAAAGGGGTTTATGCTTATTGGCCTGGACCAACTTATGAAACTGCAGCAGAAATTAAAGCTTATGAAGCGCTTGGTGCTGATGTTGTGGGTATGTCAACAGTGGCTGAAACAATTGTTGCAAGAAGTTGTAATGTCAAAGTACTTGGTATATCCATAATCACAAACATGACTTGTCTTATTTCACAAGGGGCAACTTCTCATGATGAAGTGATTGAAAAAGGGCTTCAAGCAACCAATAATTTTATTCGTTTAATGACAAGTGTCATTGAAAACATGTAAAGGTGAGCAACTCACCTTTTTTCATTAAAAAAATACCCGTAGGTATTCTATTTGATATAGGTCATCAAATCATTTAACGCTTGTCTTGTTTTAGTTGCGCTGGTTTTGAGTGCATAACCAAAACCAACCATACATGAAACGGTCCACTCATTTAGATCAATTTGATGACTAAGAAGTGCTTCAACTTTAGATTTGTTAAACCCTTCGATCGGACACGATGCAATCCCCATCATACTAGCAACAGTCATCATATTAGCAAGCGCAATATAGGTTTGACGGATACTCCATTCAGATAAATATCTAGGATTTGATAAAAGATCTAAATCCTCTTCTTGAAAAACATCAAATCGTTTCTTTGATCTATCAAACGTTTCATCATTAAGTTTTCTAATATCTTTTAACATGTGATTAAAATGTTGATGATTGCTTGTTAAGTTCTTACGAGCAAGTATGATGACAAAACGATCTGCTTGTTCAAGATTTGTAACAGCACCCCAAGCAATAGGTTTCAATTGTTCCTTCAATGATTCATTTTCAATCACTAAGAAGTGCCAAGGTTCTAACCCATATGAACTTGGTGATAATCTCCCTGCTTCTAAGATGGTTTCAAAATCTTCTAAAGATATATGTTTATTTAAATCATATTCACGACAAGCAAAACGTTGATACAATTGTTCTAAGACTGTTTTTTTATTCATATTGTTCCTCCCATTTCAGTATAACATGTCATTCATATACTTTGAAGAACGCAAAATTTTGATATATAATGAGATATATTATACTAAGTATATTTTTTATATGGAGGAACCTATGAAAGAAACTAAATACAATACTTGTCCTGTTGCAACAACTGTGAAACTAATAAGTGGTCGTTGGAAGATTATTATTTTGTATAGATTATATCAACAAAAATTACGTTTTAGTGACATCCAACGTTATCTTGAAACCATCACACATCGTTCACTAACGATTACGCTTAGAGAACTGGAAGCAGATGGCCTTATTTCACGAACAGTATACCCGGAGGTCCCACCTAGAGTTGAATATGAGTTAACTGAGTTAGGACAGTCTATGAGACCTATTATTGATGCTATGTATCAATGGGGAATGACACATCAAGATAACAATAAAACACCTAATTGATTTGGTTAGGTGTTTTACTATTTTATTAGTTTTACAGTTGATTTAAAGTATTTCTCGATGAATTGAATCTGCGCATATATTTCTTCTATTGAGTAGTCCTTTTCAGCTACCACCCACTTTGTTTCTACATCATCTTCCCTTTCAACAATTGCAATGACTTTACCATAATAGGCTTCTAGAGGCCGATCATAGCCAAGCACATAAACATCCTGCGCTTCCCCATCGCCACCTATGACACCAGGCACATATCCGTAATTGACAGGATAGACATTACCAAATGTATCTTTGAACCCTATGGGCCTATCAATAATTACATTGACATATTTTTGCATGTTTGTCCTCCTAACACAATTCGTTTATAAACTCATTATATACGATATCAAAGAACAAGTCATGTGTTTTTTTGTGAAAAAAAGTGAGCATAGCTCACTATCTTTTCTTTAAGAACCCAATACAAAGTGCACTTACAAATGCACCAATTGCGATTAATACCAAATACATGAGTGGGTTTGAAACAAGGAAAATAACGAAGATACCACCATGAGGTGCCATCACTTTAATGTTAGAAAATAACACCAATGCACTTGTTAATGCTGAACCAACAACAAAGCTTGGTAACATACGAATTGGATCACTTGCTGCAAAAGGAATAGCGCCTTCTGTAATAAATGATAACCCAAGAACAAGGTTTGTGAGTCCTGCTTGTTGTTCAGCTTTTTCAAACTTGTTTTTGAATAAAACTGTTGCAATGAAGACTGATAATGGTGGTACCATACCAGCTGCCATAACTGCTGCCATTATCGCACTACCACCCGTTGCCACTGAAGTAGCGAGTGTCCCTGTTGCAAAGATATAAGCTGATTTATTGATTGGACCACCAAGGTCAATGGCCATCATAGTACCAAGAATGAGACCTAGGATAATCGCGTTTGCACCACTTAATCCTTCTAAGAATTGATTCATAGCTGTGTTGATGGCTTCCATTGGTACATTTACAAGCAACATCATCCCACCAACAATTAAGACACCAAAGACTGGATAGAATAGAATGGTTTTGATGCCATCTAGTGATTTAGGTAAACCACTGAGTATTTTTTTCAACCATAACATCACATATCCAGCAATAAATCCACCAAGCAATGCGCCTAAAAAGCCAGCCCCACCTGAGCTTGCAATCCCACCAGCTACAAATCCAACAACCAATCCTGGTCGGTCCGCAATGCTATAAGCAATATATCCTGCTAAAACTGGTAACATGAAACCAAATGCCATGCCACCAATTTGCATGAAATAAGATGCCCATTGGTTATAAGAACCAAGACTTGCGAGTTCGCTTTGAGGCACCCCCAATAGTTGGTCCACAAGGAATGCTAATGCAATTGCAATCCCACCACCAACTACAAATGGTAACATATGACTAACACCTGATAATAAGTGTTTGTATAGTTGTTGACCAATTGATCCTGTTTCCTCTTTTGTATCTTCTACTTGCTTACCTGAATAGACCCCTGCTTTTCCTGCAACTATTCGATCAATCAATTCTTCGGCCTTATGAATACCGCTAGCGACAGGCACACTGATGACTTTTTTACCATCAAAACGATCCATCTCTACATGAATATCTGCTGCAACAATAACGCCCAAACTTTGTTCAATGTCTGCTTTTGTTAGTTTGTTTTCAATACCTGTTGAGCCATTTGTTTCAACTTTGATTTGAATGCCTTTTGCACTTGCAACTTCTTGTAGTTTCTTTGCTGCCATATATGTATGTGCAATACCGGTTGAACACCCAGTAACTGCAACAATACTTTGTTGACTAACAACGACTTTACTTACCGTTTCATTTGTTTCAAAGGCTTTAAGAACATCTTCTGTTGTTGTCGCTTGTTTCAATGCTTCAACAACACCTTTTTCCATTAATTTAGTTGACAAACCAGACAATATTTTTAAATGCGCATTATCAGTATCTTCTGGTGTTGCAATCATAAAAAACAAATACGCTGGTTGATGATCCAATGAATCAAAATCAACCCCAATGCTTGAACGAGCAAACACAACTGAAGGTGTACTAACAAGTTTACTACGGCCATGAGGAATCGCAATCCCTTCACCTATTCCTGTTGTGCCTTGTTTTTCTCTTTCCCAAATAACTGCTTCAAATTCTTTTTTATTTGTCACAATACCTTCTTTTACAAGTGAATCAATCATTTCTTGAATGACTTCTTCTTTAGATGTTGCTTGAACATCCAATATCATCAACGATGGTTTCATGATTTGTTTCATATCCATTTATAATGCCCCCTTTATTTTTTCTATCTCAACATGACTTTGTAACAACTCAATCATTTCTTTTGTTGCTAAATGACTTGAATATGCTGTTGCACTACCACATGCAACACCTAAACTAAACGCTTGAACTGCATCTTGATACAACTGATACCCAGCCACAAACCCTGCCACAAGTGAATCTCCAGCCCCAACTGAATTAACCAATGTTCCAGGAGGGTTCTTTGCTTTAAAGATACCTTCTTGACAGACCATCAATGCCCCATCTTTTCCTTGACTCACAACCACATGCTTAGCACCCATATGATGTAACTTTAAAGCGAGTTCAATCATGGTTTGTTCATGATGACATGGTAAATCAAATAATGCTTCTAATTCATCTACATTTGGTTTGATTAATATTGGTTGATACGTTAATAAACTAATCAAATCTTTGGATGCAATATCCACTACAAAAGGAATCCCTTTTTGATATAACTGACTTGCAACTAGTTCATACCAATTATGTTCCAATGCTTGTGCTTTACTACCTGCAAGAACAACACAACTTGCATCTTTTAATTCATTGATTTGTTTTTTTAATGCTTCATTTTGTTTATTTGTAATGATTGGTCCACTACCATTGATCTCTGTTTCTTTTTGTCCTTTTAGTTTTACATTGATTCGACTTGGTTCATTTACTTGAACAAAACAAGGATGAATTAAAGGATAATCCTTAAGCATTGTTTCAATGTATTGACCACTAAAACCACCTAGAAACCCAAGAGCTGTTGTTTTTAGATTCAAGGCATTTAAAACAATGGAAACATTGATGCCTTTACCCCCTAAATAAAACAACTCATTAGTCGATCGATTTGTTTTACCAATGTCCATTTCTTCTACTTCCATTATATAGTCAATGGATGGATTTAATGTCACTGTATAAATCATATGTAACCTCCCCTCATTTAATTTGATTATAGCACAGCATTTTCATCGTTACAAACAATTTTAATCAATAATTATCATTTATTATCATGTTAAGAAAACGGGACAAATTTCCATCCATCATAACTTGCAATCATTTCCTATTTTCATTAAACTAAGTACAGGAGGAACATCATGAACCTAAATGAACAATTACTTAATCAAAGAACAAAAAAAGACCTCTCAATAGAAGCCTTAGCCAATCTTATGAACGAGACGCCTGAAACCATCAAAGCTTGGGAACAAGGTAATCTTGTCCCAACTCAAGATCAGTTACGCGCACTTAGTTTTATTCTTGAAATACCTTTAACTTCGTCACAAAGAATCATGAGAACCATCTTGAGAATCATCAAAATTGGTCTTGTGATTGGTATCCTCGTTTTATTTTTTGCTATACCTTATTTACTGACTAAATAAAGAAAGGTGTGAGATTATGACGTTTAGTGAACAATTGATTCAACTAAGAAAACAAAAAGGATTATCTCAAGAAACTTTAGGCAATCAAATCAATGTATCAAGACAGACCATTTCTAAGTGGGAACTTGGTGAAACAACCCCAGACATGGATAAACTAATTGCGCTTAGTCATGTATTTGACGTGTCGCTTGACACGCTTGCATTAGGCAACGCAAGTAAGAAAATAACATCACAGCCTACAAATGCTCAAGTCATTGGTAAA
>CAZWEF010000029.1:0-19992 GCA_964632125.1 uncultured Erysipelotrichales bacterium | reverse complement strand
AAGTGACAAGGATGCTGAGCTTATTTCCCAAGCAATATTTCATCATAGCGACAAGGAACACATACATAATCCTTTTGATGAATTACTGAAAGATGCTGATCTTTTGTATGCTTATTTACATAGCCCAAGTATGACTGAAACACCTCGTCTTATTCGTTTAAAAAAGACACAGATGATTGTGTCTAAAGATAAATTGGATTGATCCAAGCTCTATTCCCATTTGAATCGACCAATGTGACTAATATAAATGAAGCATTCCAATGAGAAACATCAAACTGATATGTATAAATATTATGATCTTGGTAAACATGTGAATGACGTTGATGATCATTGATAAAGAGTTTGGACACACCATCACAAACAACATGAACAACCCCATCTTCAACAAAACAAGCTTCTACAACGGGCCCCGTTGATGCATAAAAACTACCAATCTTCATCGCATCAAGAATATCTTGTCGATTCAGTGATTTTGCTTTTACACAAATCCAACCCCCAAAACTATCGCTTTCAATACCTTTTTTTTCATTGTGATTATCGTCTACCGCAACACCCCACAGTGGTTTACCATTTCTAATAACTGATTCCCAAACACGATAATCCTGTCCTAGATTTTCTAAAACATCACAACCTGTATTAAACACTTCTAAAAATTGAATATGTTCTATTTGCATCACTTGTTCAGGTGGTGTTAATGACCATGTTGGATGTGCAAGCATGGCGATAAATCCTTTGTCTGTGATTGACTTGATGTATGTATTTACTTCTTCAATTGTTTTAACATGCGGTACTTGAACTTGCGTATGATGCGACCAATCACTTTGCTCATCCAAATAAACCACATGAAATTGTCTTAAGTCATCTTTAGGCAATGCTACATTGCCTTCAAACCCAGGTATCACAATAAATTGATCATCATCAAACTCTGTATAACGACTGTATAGATTATGATCTGTAATGGCCATAAAATCATAACCAGCTTCTTTATATTTTTTGACACTTTTTTCAGGTTTCCAATGACCATCGGAATGAATCGTATGACTGTGAATATTACCTTTAAAGAAAGTCCCGTCTTCTAAGAATGTTTGTTTTTTAGCCACCGAAATGCACCATCACTCTCTCTTGCCATAATTGAGGTAATTGTTTTGAACTATTAATCCATCCCTCAATATCATCTAAACCCTCTGCTTTTTCATACATTTTTTCATCTAATAACATGGCTTTGACATCACTTGGCAACTCAACATCTCTAATTGGTCTTGCATAACCTCTAGCAAGGTTGATTTGACCTTCATCACTTAAAATATATTCACGTGTTAACATTGCTGCATAAGGATGTGGTGCATACTTGTTGATAAATGTTGTGTATCCACTTGTGATTGATCCATCACTTGGAATGACAATTTCCCATTTATCTTTATCCACACCCATCTGATCTCTTTGAGCTAGGGCATTAAAATCCCAAACAAGCATTACTTCTACTTCCCCACTTTGCATCCCTTCAAGACCACCTGTCGCTAAATTAATGCGTTTGTTTTTTGCAAGTTCTTCAAAATAAGCAATGCCTGGTTCTAAATTAGTTTCACTACCACCATAAGCAACCGCTGCTGCAAGTACTGCATTTTGCGCTTGTGTTGCTGCCGTTACATCCCCAACTGTTACAAGTGCTGTGCTATTTTTCAATTCTTCCCAGCTTGTTGGAATATCTTTTACTCGTTGTTTATTCACAATAAATGCAATGGTTCCCGTGTAAGCAACAATACAATGCCCTTCATCGTCCTTAGCCCAAGTAGGAATCTCATCCCAATAACTGGTTTTATAAGGCATACTAACACCTTCATCAATCACCGTTGGACAAAAAGATTGACCCACATCTCCCATATCTACAGTTCCTTTTTTACCATCTGCTTTTACTTTTGCGATTTCTTCAGCACTACTCATATCTGTGTCTGTTGAAGTAATTTTAAATTGTTTTTCGATATCATCCCAAGTACCACCCCAATTCGCCCATAGATCTGGCATACCAACCGTATTGATTGTACCTTCAGCCGTCGCTCTTTTAACAAGCTCTTCATAACTAATATTTGTTTCAACTTCTTTTACTTCTGTAGTACTTGTACATCCTGCAAGCATTGTTAATGCAATAACGCTCATGAGTAATTTTTTCATAATGTCTCCTTAATTAAAATGCGTTGATTTTTATTCAATTGTATGTGTTTAATGCTATGTCTTTGATATACGGCGTGATCATTTAAACAATCAATAGTTAAGCGTGTTTCTCCCGCTAAACATTCATAACGAATGATATTACCAAGTAGAAATGATTCACGAACTTCTACTTCTACACCCGTTTCACTAAAATAAATACTTTCTGGTTTTAAAATAACAGTTGGTTCATTTACTTTTTCACCAAACAGTGTTTCATATTCGCTACTAGAAAGTAAATTGTAATGACCAATAAAGGATGCTACATAATTTGTTTTTGGCTGATCGTATAGGATTTGTGGCGTTGCATCTTGTTCCACCTTACCTAGTTTCATCACGAGAATACGATCACTAATGCTTAAAGCTTCTTCTTGATCATGCGTAACAAAGATAACGGTTAAATTTAAACTTCGTTGAATCTTTTTAATCTGTGTTCTAAGCGTTTCTCTAACCTTAGCATCTAACGCTGATAACGGTTCATCAAGCAATAAAACGCTCGGTTCAAGAATGAGTGCTCTTGCAAGCGCAATACGTTGCTTTTGCCCTCCACTTAGTTGGAAAGGGTACTGATCTGCTTTGTGTTCTAACCCGACAAGCTTCAACATGTCCGATACTTTTTGTTGAATAATTTCCTTCTTTTCTTTTTTGTAGCGTAGCCCAAATGCAACATTTTCAAAGACAGACAAATTCGGAAACAAAGCATAATGTTGAAAAACGAGTCCGACAGAACGTTCTTGAGACGACAAGTTTGTCACATCTTTATCATCAATGATGATTTGTCCTTGATCTGTTTTCTCAATACCTGATATGAGTCGCAACAAAGTACTTTTACCGCATCCAGAGGGTCCTAATAAAGTTGTAAACGATCCCTTTTCAATCTCAATATTGATTTGGTCCAACACAGTGACACCATCATATGCTTTTGATACTGATTTAATGCTTAGATACGACATGTTTTTGCTCCTTTCTTAATATCATTAAGGCACTCAGTGCAAAACTGAAGATAATCACCATGATAAAGATATTAGCAGCAGCCCCCATGTGCGCACTTAATGATTTTAACTTAAATAAATACTGCGACAATGTTTTAAATCGCCCACCTACAAGTAATCTTACGAAGGTATACTCAGCTAAAATTCCTGAAAAAGAAATCAAAGCAATCGCTAATAATGTATTGGTCATTTGTGGTATAATCACATGCACCAAGCAATAGCGGTCACTAACACCAAGGACCCTTGAAGCATTAATTGCTTCTTTTACTCGTATCGAATTCAAACGATTACTTAATGAACGATAGGCAAACGGAAATAAAATAATTAAGTAAGCACCAACCAATAAAAAGAAATCACTTACTTCAATTGAAGAAAAAATTGTTAAGATCCCAATGGCAAGAACCACCCCAGGAATAACATATGGCGTTATTTCAATCACTTTTAGATAAGCATGAAGTTTTGGTGTGTACAATTCAACCACAAGCACCACCACGACAATGACCAAACTAAGGGCAAGTGCGCTCACAGTCGCAACTAATACTGAATTGATCAAACTTTCGATAAACTCAGGTTCTTGAAATAATGCAACATACCATTCTAAAGTGAATCCACTTGGTAGAAGTGTGCCTGACCAAGAAGAAGCAAGACTAAATGCAATCGTACCAATAATGGGTAACACATAATAAGTTAGCAGAAGTCCTAGAAATACTTTAGCCAGTGATTTCATAACGTCTCTCCTTTCGACTCATAACATAACCAATCAAAAGCATGACGAGTAACATTACAATCAACACCATTGCCATGGCACTTGCTAGATTAGGATTTAATGTGACATCACCACTAACAAGATTAGCCATGCGAATGATGTATATGCCATAGTTATTACCAACAAGTGCATATGGTGTAACATACGCACTCATGGCATTTGCAAACAACAAAGTAAAGATAACAGTTATTGGTGGTAATATAATGGGTATATAAACTTTTCTAATCATGTATAATGTTGATGCCTTTAACATGTATCCTGCTTGCATCCATTGATTTTGTAATCCTTCAAATACAGGCATTAGTAAGATAATGGCAAAGGGAATTTGAAAATAAACATAAACCATTGTAAGTCCCATTTCTCCATAAATATTGATGGATGTAAATCCTTGCATCAATAAATTAATGATACCTGTATTCCCAAATAAAATAATAAATGCAAAGGCTAATTGCACCCCACTAAAGTTCATAAACATATTGGAAATGACCACAAGCTTTTGATATTGACTAAAGAAATAAACCTTAAAAATCAGTACAACCAAACCTCCAGCCACAAGGGCAATCAAAGAACTCATTAAAGCAAGCTTTGTTGTTTTAACAAGGGCTGTTGCATAATAAGCGTTTGTAAAGATTGTCACATAATGATTCAACGTAAACGAACCACCTTCATTAAATGATTGAGCCAACACTGAACCTACTGGTATAATCAAAAACATCACAGTAAGCACAAAAAACAATGCTAAAATAAGTAGGCGTAATCCTTTGTTCATAGGTAATGCAATACCTCCTCTATTGATTCAATTGCTATCACATCTTTTTGATTGATTCCAAGATAATAGCCTAGATTTGCGTGCTTCGCATAATTAAAATCATTAAATGAGTCGCCTACCATCATCACTTCACTTGGCTTTAACCCAAACTGTTCACAAAATGATAAGGCTGTAATTGGATCTGGTTTTAAGGGACGACTTAAGTCATCCCCAACCACATAATCAAACAAATCAATAAGTCCTGATTTATGGATAAAGTCCCAAGCATGTGTTTCATAATCGTTGGTTACAAGACCAATCACGATACCTTTTTCTTTTATTTGTTGAAGTGTCCCTTTTACATCCCCTATCAAAGGATAAGTCGTCAATGAATCAAAGTAGTTTGAAACCATTATACTGATATCCATCGTCACAACCTCTTTATCTAAATCTCCATATAAAACAACAATCTCCAACCATTCTTCCATCGTACCGTATAAATAAACACCATCCACAATGGTATCTTCTAAGATGCCCAATGCTTGTTTTATGGCTTTCATTGTATCCTTCGAAAGCCTATGTTGCTCCATTAAGTAAACTTCAACAAGATGCCATATACTTAACCAAGTATCATTTAAATTAAGCAATGTGCCATCCTTATCAAATAAAACCCCTTTAATTTGACTCATGATTCGCCTCTTTTTTCCTCATCATTAAACTCATTGTTAATAACCCCAATCCAATACTTATTAATCCAATCATTTGACTATTACCTACTAATCCTGTACTTGGTAAATCTGACCTTTTATCAACAGGTTTTGGCGGTGTATTGAGTGTCAATAAGATTGTGCGTGTTGGATTATACGAAATTTTGACCTCGTATATCCCTGCTTTTTTATCACTTGGTACTTGACTTAAGTCTACACTCAATTCAGGTGCTTCAAGCCATGCATTTGTTTCAATGTTATAAACACGTGCTTTTGATGCCAAAAGAATATCTTCTTTAGGATGATCACTCAAGACATCAATTGTTACATCTACTGCATATAAAATAAATTGATTGTCTTTTTGGTAGTTACCATCATTGACTAAAACAGTCACTTTTTGTGAAGTAGAAGCACCATCTAAGTCTATCGCTTTGGCAGTAACTTGATATATCCCAGGTACCAAACTTAAGACTGTTCCTTCAATTTCAATGTTTGAAATGATGCCATCTTGTGCATCTTCAACTTTAAAGAAATCTTTTAAATTGATTAAATCACCTAGATGATATGAAACAAACGTTTCATTCATAAATACTGGTGCTGTATTTTCGTTTACCATGATTTGAAGCATATAACTATCTTGGTTATAAGTGACATTTACAACATAAGTTCCCGGATCATTCAAAACAGTCTCAAAATTAGCTTCCCATACATCTACTAACAGTCCCGTGGTTTTGTCAAACATCATCAAGTTTGTTTTTTCTTTAAATGATTCTTTAGTTAATGGTAAATCTCTTTGCATTAAAGCCACTTCATCAACTTTTAGAATACTATTTTCCCCAACTTGATATGAACCATCTTGAACTAATATAACAACTTCTTTTGTGATTTCATTGAAATCACTGTCAACCACCTTGATTGTTCTTTTAACTACACCTGCAACCAAAGTATCTACTGGCTCCATCACAATTTTATGTGTTAAATCGTGATCTTCTAAATCTTCACTTGTCATTTGTAATTTAAATGCTTCACCTTTATTGACTTCAACAAATGAAGGACCCATTAAAGTTGGTAAATTTCCAGTCACTAGTTCAAGATTCATTGTTTTAGACGTTTCTGGTTCATCAACAACAAAGAAGGTAACAGGTTGAATGCCTAACGCACGTTTTACTTGTTCAAATGCCTTAACATCTACTAATGTGTCAACAATCAGGCCTGTTTCTTTATCGTAAACAGTGACTTGTGCTGAGGCAATTAGCCCTTCTTTTGTTAGGTCTTGTTGTCCTAATCGACTTGTAACACTTTGAGCCATGATGATGTATTGACTGCCAACCATATAAGCTGGATCACTTGTAACATCTTTAAACACAACCGATAGTTCGTGATTACTTGACACTGTATCAAATGTATATGAGCTCACTGCCCCAACAGAAACACCATCCACGAGCACATCTTCAATCAATACGCCTGGATTTGGTTTAAATGTATAAGTTTGATCCATACGATGGTAGACACTATTAGAAGATGCAGTAATCGTACCTAAGTTAGTTGGTGTCACATTAATGGTGTAGACATCTTTTTGTTTCGTGCAAGTATCAATAATTTCTCCAGATGGTCTCATAGCTGTTAATGACAATGTGTTGTCTTTAATCACAACTGATGTGTACATCACATCTTTTGTATCGTTATACACTTCAAAACTACCATCATCTACTGCAGAATAATATTTTGTTCCTGTTGATCCAGTGACAATATAGGTTGTACCATCAATCTCTCTTGTTCTACCATATGCATGATCATGTCCAGAGAAAACAAAATCTAGCCCAATTTCTTTTGCATACGCTGGTACAACACGTTTAAATAAACCATTTCCACCATCAGGATTTGTAAAATAGATTGGTTGGTGGGTAACCATGATTTGCCAAGGTTTGTTTGCTTTTTTAGCATCTTCTTTAACCCATTCCAACTCTTGTTTCAACAGTTTTTCATCCGTTGTCCAAGAGACAACCGCAATATAAACATCACCTTTAATCGTTGAGTAAGTCCCACGATAAGGACTATTTGTTGGCATCTGGTAATAACTTGTTGCAGCTAATGCCAAGTCATCTCCCATATACTCGTGATTCCCTAATGCACGTATCATTGGAATTGAGCCAACTTGCATTGATTGTTCAAATGCTTTGTTAACAGCTAAATATTCATTGTAATAACCAGCTTGATCCACAATGTCACCAACATGAACTGCAAAGTCATATGTTTGAGTTCCTTGATCAATACTATTTAAAACACTTGTTAATTTAGTTGTATCACTTGTTTGTGTATCACCAAATACAACAAAACTTGTTTCATCTTGATTGGCATCACCAGTCATCAAGACACGCTCAGTTGACCATACTGAACCATCTCCAACTTGATAAACATATCGCTCATTTGGTTGTAGGTTTGATAATGAAACTTGATTGATGTTGACAACACCATTACTATTAAGTGTTGACGAACCCATAAATGTTTGTTCTACCATGTTGCCATCAACTTCAACAAATGAGTCAACACCTTCACTTTCTAATTTATATCTAAGCACTGCTTTTGTATTTTTATGGACATTTGAAAACCAACTAATACTTGCATCTTGATTTGTCGTTGTGTTAACAATGATGTTATATGGTTCATTAGACTGTTGGTCAACACCAACCACTGTATTACTTTTATGAAATGCCACAAGTGACTGTGACTTTTTAATGAATGAATAAGCGTCAATCAGATTTGCTTGAATTTGAATCGCCGTAGCACCTGGACCATTGAACTTTCCAACTGTTGCAACACCTTCACTATTAGTTGTACCAGTAAATGTTCCATAAGCATGTGTTATTTTAACTGTTGCATTTTGTACAGGTTGTCCATTCAAATCAGTGACTAAAACCTTATTATCGCGCCCAATAACTGTTGATATCACTTCTGTTTGTAGTGACGATTTGATCGGAATTATTTGTTCATCTAAATAGAACCCACCTTGATATTCATTTGTCACTGTTTTAATGGATGATTGAATCAATCGATAATTCAAGTCAATCCCTTCAACTAAGTTTGGATCTACGTAAACTTGAATTGTTGCAAAAGGTTGACCTTCATCGCTTGACAAAGATGCATCTAGGTTCAATTGACCATTTTGATATGTAAAGCTACTTTCAGGATGACTAAATAGGACATTGACTTGCGTAAAATCTTTTGGTAATTCAAATGTTGCTTGAACACCATTTACACCACTTGTGTTTTTTGCAAACAACTCAATGTTGTAAGCAGCACCTAACTGCGCTTCTAATTCTTGCTTTGAAACAATGTTAAATGCTGTTGTTGGCACCTCAATTACTTTAGTTGCCACTGTTTCATTCCCAAATAAGTCCTGTACTTTAACTTCTACTAAATGTTTACCACCTGCTAACTTAAGATTCAATACTTGTATGTGTCCTGTTGATTGGTTGACATTAATCACTTGTTTACTCCCATCAACTTTAACCTGTACACGATCATAATTGATACCTGCCATGTTTAATTCTGCTTGATCATGTACCAATGTTTCAATAGAAACGCCATCATCAGTTAATGTTTCTTGGATAGAATCAATTATAGGTGGTAACAAATCATCATTTGAAGCACCATAAACTGCGCGAACTTGGTCAATATAGATTGAGCCTTTTGTTAATTTTAACCCGTTATCAACCATTGCTTTAGTGCTTAACATACGCACAAGTTGCATGTTAAATGTTTTAAAAGGCCCTGTATACATACTGATATCAGCTTCAACATATTTCCAACCAATCCAATCAATTGAAGAAGAAAAATCAACTGTTTTAGCAGCATTTGCACCATCTCTAATCGTGCTTCTTAACCAATACCCTTGTGCTTCAGGCGTTGCATAAACCCACATCCCTATTTTCTTAGGATTACCTGGAATGGTTTCACCCACGCCACTGCTAATATCTTTTGGGCCTACATAAACACCATTAGTTGTCGCTGCATTTGAATTCAAAAAATCAAAATCCAGTCTTAGTGCTTGATTCCCAAAACGGACAGGCTCATCGCGATCAAAAGAACTTATTGATGCAGTCGCTACAGTACCAGCACCTGCAATGCTTGATGCAAAAGTACCCATACCATTTTCAAAATCATATAGCACAATCGGTTCTTGCCCTACCACAACCTTGATTGAAGCTGTTAAATTTCCAAAAGTTGCATGAATTTTCCCTTTACTGCCTTGAATACTGTTAGCTGTAAAAGTCAGACCATTGATTATCCCAATATCCCCTTCAGTACTTAATGTAACAGCGCCATCAATTGAATTAATTTGGCGACCTTCAAAACTTGCCACGAGTGCTAGTGTTGATGTTTGATTTGGTTCAATGCTTAACTCAGCATCTTTAAATGCTAACTGATCAGGTTGTTGAAAAGCAACCCATGTTTCACCGACAACGACATTGTTTTGTTTAACCACAACCCTTGTTTCGCCTAAAGTGCCATTTGATGTTAAAACACCATTTGTGATGGATCCTAATGCTGGATTACTTAGTTCCCAAACCAAATCATTTGGTAATGTTGATGCACCACCATATTGATCATAAGCAAGTGCACTAAATTGAACACTTGATCCTGGTAAATATGTTTGATGTGCAGGTGATAAACTAACCCCTTTAAATGTTGAAGGCGTCGTCTCTTTTGCGATTACCATAATAGAGTTGGTTACTGAACGTTCTACTAAATCAGAAGGTTTATTGTCAACTTGGTATTCAGATGAACCAAGTTTTTTCGTTACAAGCGTTGAAGAACCTCCACCATCTAAATTAACTGCTTGGACTGCTCCTAGGTTTTTCATGATTTGAGCTAAGTCCTTTAAATTCATTCCTTTTGAATACGGCACTTGTCGACCATCATTTACAAACATAATGACTGTACCATCTGCTTTAATCCCTACAGCAGTACGCGGATGAATGGATGCATCTGTCTCACTGTTCCCATTAAATGTTGTCATTGCTTCTCCATTAACAACAAGCTTATGATAAGCACCGACTGCCTCTTGCAAATCACCCTTTATTTGATTAAACAACGTAAGATCACCAATAACTGGTGTCCCATCTTTTTTAACCCCAAAAAAGTTCGGATCTGATGCTACTGAAGTATCTTTATAGACAACCCCTTTGCTAACGTATACCCCTATCGGGCTTCCATTAGCTCCAAAGAAGTCTGCATTCACTGCAGCAACAACTTGTTTTCCTTGGCTTGCTGCTTGAATCACTTGTTCTTTGACTGTTGAACTACCCCAAGTCGTTGGAGGATTCGTATATTTTTGCCCAACTTCAAATAGAACTTTTGACGGATCAGCTTCAACCACAAAACTCTCTTGTCTAATACCTTGTGCATCTAAACTAGAGACTTGCGTTTTACTAACACCATCCACAATATTTGGATATTTGACCTCATTAATGATTGTATTTGAATAGCTATATTTATTTGGCCCTAGTGCCTGCATTGGTGTTACAAATAAAAACACTGCCAATAAGCTAATAATAATTTTCTTCATTTATTTCCCTCACTTAATTTAGTTAGAGCCCTTTCGGGCTCAATTTGACAATATAAACTAGTATTCGACCACTGTTAACCAGACAATAGTCGACCTTGTAATGTATGAAGCATTTCGTCTGTGAGATCACAAGAACGAAGATACGTCCACACACCACCTGACGTTTCAATATAATCATGCGCTTTTAAGATTGATTCAGGTAATGAGTACATCATTTGTTCATTGTATTGATTCGCTACTTTTTGTTGAATTAATAATGGTTTAATTAAATCATAAGTCACTTCATAATCTTTCACTAAATCATCAAGTCGTGTCCTAGCAAGCATCAATAACAATAAACTGATGACACCTGTTCTATCTTTTCCTGCAGTGCAATGAAATAAGACAACACCATCTGTAAAAACCATTTCCTCAAAGATTTGTTTCACAACTTGACGTTGTTTTAAAAGCATGACATAAAAGTCACCTAGATTCATGTTTTGATACATGGCAATATCATCTAACTGTGGGATTGAAAAAGGTATATTGCAATAAATTGACTCATTGTCTTTAAACACAGATGGTGTCTGAATGGTTTCTTCCATACTTCTTAAATCAATGACTTTTTGAACACCTAGATTGATCAATGCAACGTAGTCTTTTTTTGTCCAAGTTTTAAAGTGATCACTACGATAGAACTTTTGATGTGCTGTTCTTTGACCATTCTCGGTATGATAACCACCTAAGTCTCTTGTATTTAATGTTGATTCTAGTTGAATATGTTTCATAAACCCTCCTAGTTGGTTAATAACGATTGTCTAATACGATGAATACTTATTTCAAGTGCAAACATCACCATAAAGATAACGAGAATAGTTGTTGAAATCATTGGGTAATTATAGGTTGTCACTGCTTTTGCAATCAACAAACCAATACCTGTAACACCAACAATCCCTAGTGATATACTTTCAGCAATATTGGCTTCTAATCTTAGGGAAATCCAACTGATTAATTTAGGCAATACTTGTATTAAAATACCTTTTGTCATCATAATTACCCAAGGTAATCCAGCAGCTTTCATGGCTTCCATTAAATCATGGCCTTCTTCTTCAATGGACTGTGTAAAGCTTTTAGTTAGAAAACCAACTGTTGGAATCACAAGCCCAATTACTCCACCAGTATTACCAAATCCAATACTAGCGACAACCATCAACACCCAAACAAGTGATGGCACAGCACGTACAACGGTTATGATGGCTTTAATTGAAGCACCAAGAACTGGACTAAAGGTTGTGTTACTTGATGCCATTAAAGCAAGGATAAGGGCAATCACGGCCCCAATCACAAGGGCAAGAAAAGCCAAACTCATGGAAACAAATAGTTCTGTAAAGATGCTTGGCATAAGAGAGATATCAATGACCATCAATCTCCCAACTACAGTTCCTGTATTGCCTAACCGCTCTATGGTCTTTGTTAAGTCTAGGTTTAGTTGTTGAAGACTTACAACAAAAACAAGTATCAAACCAATCATGATCCATATTCTTTTGAGGATTGTTCCTTTTTTATTTAACTGAACTGGTTTCATGTGTTAAGCACCTTTCTAAGATGATTAGTTGACCATTCAATTAAAAGCACAAGCAATACGACAATGATGATGATGGTCAATGCTTCTTGGTACTTAAATAATTTAAGATTGGTTTGAATCAGTACCCCAATACCGCCAGCACCTACCATGCCTAAGATAATTGAAGCTCGTACATTGATTTCAAACACATACAATGTCCAACTCATCCAACTGTTCATAAATGCAGGCATCAAAGCATGCCAAATCATTTGCAAATAACTTGCTCCACCAGCTTGAACTGCTTCAAAACTTTCATTTGGTAAAGCATCAATAGCATCCGCATAACTTCTTGATAAAAAGCCAAGTGTCACAATCACCAGTGCCATCAAGCCAACCACACTACCAACCCCAAAGATATAGACCAAAACACTTGCCCATACAAGTAACGGGATGTTTCTCAAAAATGATACAAGGCCTCGAACTACCATTCGAAGTGGAGCATATGGGTTGGTTCGCTTAGCCATTAAAAAAGCAAAAATCAATGATAATGTTGTTGATAAATAAGTTGCAACAACGGCTGACAAAAGTGTGACATAAACTGGTTTAATATAATACGTTAGATTGGTTAATGATGGTGGTAAAAAGCGTGTCATAAAGAATTGTATGAATTGGGGTAGTGAGACAATCATTTCAATGACTTGAACATCTAAAACCCATAAACACACCATGGTAAGAACAAACACAATAAGTCCTGCAATGACACTAAGTGGCACTTGATTTGGTTTTGTTAGCGAAACTTTTGTCTTATACATTTCCATAATCAAGTTGTCCTTCTAATTGAATATTGTTATGTGTTTGACTTTGTGCTTCTTTTCCTTCATAGAGATAAGCAATCATATCTCCCGTTAATGCTTCTGGTTTACCATCAAACACAACCTGTCCTTGTCTAATACCAATAATTCGTGTTGCATATTTTTTGGCAAAATTCACTTGGTGTAAATTAACAATGCATGTCAGTTGTCTTTGTTTAGTTAGTTTAAATAAATAATCCATGACCTTTTTAGATGCTAATGGATCAAGCGAAGCAATGGGTTCATCTGCTAAAATAAGCTTTGGTTGTTGCATAATCGCACGACAAATGCCTACACGTTGCATTTGACCACCTGATAGTTGATCTGCACGTTGAAACATTTGATCAACTAGTCCAACTTCATTCAATAAATCGTATGCTTCAGCTTTATCTTTTTCTTTATACAACCCCAAGAAACTCTTGATAAAACCCATTCGACCAAGACACCCATGCATAACATTTTTAATCACATTGGTTCTACCAACTAAATTATGATGTTGAAACACCATACCAATTTGTTGTCGATAAGCTCTTAATTGACGATTTTTTAAATGTGATACATCTTGTCCCATAAATGATAGTTTGCCTTCACTTGCATCAATCATTTGATTTAAACAACGAATGAACGTTGACTTACCTGAACCTGATGGTCCTACAATAACAACGAACTCACCTTCATAGATGGTTACATCAATACCATTCAATGCATACTTTTGACCATCATATGTTTTCTTTAACCCATTTACTTGAATGAGTGGTTTCATTGTCCTACCTCCATCTTTAATGTCTCCATCATCTCTTTAACAATCTTGTAAGCTGATTCATCTACTTCAACAAATGAAACATTTTCATTACCATGAATTTCTTTAAAATAGCTCTTGTCATCATAGTTTAAAAAGAAATTTTTAATCTTTTCTTTTAAATCCTTTGGTAAATCTCCTCGAATAACATAAGCAGGATTTGGAATGATATCAGTTTGACCAATAATTTTGAACTGATCCTTTTTAATCACACCCGCTTGAGTCATTTGATCTAGCACTGCTTGAGCAACAGCCGCCCCATCATAATCACCCATTTCAACACCCATCACAGATGCATCATGTTTACCTGAGAAAGTCACTGTATCAAAGAAGTAACCACTACTTTCTAATAAATCAGGATCTAAATCAAGTTCATTCACTAGATGTGATTTAGGATACAAATATCCTGACGATGATGCTTGTTCAACAAAGGCAAAGGTTTTACCTTTTAAATCTTTTAAGCTGTTAATTGGACTGTCTTTTTTAACAATAAACACCGTGCGATAGTTTTCCAATGTCGGCATTGACACAAGTAACTCTGCACCTGCTCTTTCTTTCGCTTGAAAATATGAAAATGGAGAGACAAGCATCACATCTATTTTCTTATTGGCCATTGCTTCAATCCCAACTGAATAGTCTGTTCCTTCCATTTCTTTCACCTTAATCCCCAAATCTTTTTCTAATGCTGCTCTAAAGGCTTCATGTTGACCTCCAGCATTTGGGTTATTTTCATTTGGCATTTGGACAAGTACCAATTCATTAACTTCACTTGACTTCGCTTGACATCCTACTAAGAATAAACTTAATGCAATCATTAACATCCCTATTTTTTTCATAACTTCCTCCTGTTTGTTTATATTCTAAGATTCTATTGTTAATGAATGATTAAAACAAAATGAGGAGACTGTTAAGAAATGTAAAAATTAGATAAAAAAACAACCTTAATGAAACAAGGTATAAAAAAAGACCTTAACATTGGTGAGGTCAACCTGTAATAAAGACTCTATGATATTTGGTACGGTAAAAGATCCTACACCTTTTTAGAATAATAAAAAAAACAATAACTGGAGGCATTTCAATGTGTTATAACTATTCTAAACTAAATCTTCTTAATATTGTGTGTTTGTCAAGTGAAAAGTGAATTACTAAATCGTTTGAAAAAGGATCTCCTTTTGATATGACAACTAAAACTTGCTTCACTTAACTAAACGCCGAGAAAATTGTTTCCTCTCTCTAAGACTTCTAAGATTATTCTCAACCGTTTTACTAATTCTCATGGTATTCTTGCCCTAAAAAAGCTGCATTTGTACTCAAGGATATCGTACTCCCTTCTGTTCCTCCTCAATCTTAATAAACATGTTTTATTCCCAATCAAGTCAAAATCTCACTTTTAAACGTACTAAAATAGGCCTTACCACGAGCCACTTTGTTTCATGCTTCACTGTCAATCGTCCTATTTACTTTTGGAATATCAGTTCAACTTTATTTTAATCATTTACTCGAAGCTCTTTCTTTTGATAAATTTATTGCAACTAAAGATAATAAAGGAAAAATGGGTTTGTCTATACGGACGCTTCTTTAGGTCGTATCATCGATATTTACCTTCTCATAAAAGCATTCCTTAGTCCATCATTCTAATCGAAACCTTCACACATTAGAGAAAATGTAAAGTTTATAACCTTTGATATGTATAACCCTTGTTTTGACGCCTTCAAACCTCTTCACACTAATGCTTCCATCATTATTGATCATTTCTATATTGTTCAACTCTTTATCCGCTCTCCCAATTAAATTCGTATTGAAATTATAATCTCATCTCTATTTCAATACCAAACGCTATTGTAAAATTTAGAAAAATTGGAAATTATTATTGAAAAAAAAAGAAGCCATTAGTTATCGAACCATCAATATCATCATCTCATTTCAATCGATTAAAGCATCATCTTGAATCCCATTTAAATCAAAACTCCCATACTTGCGTACATCAATTTAAACGCCTCATCGATTACAATACTACTTAGAAGTGACATTGACTTCTCCTTGCATTAGCGGGAGAGTTGAGGCTATTAACAATCACTCTTCATTCATGCAAAAAGAGATGACTATGTCGAATCAACGCTTGCTTTTACATTTTAACTTCCCACACTATTTGATAGAGTGCATCGATACATAATTTCTCACTGCACTTTAAAATAAGATCTATTCTCTACATTACTTTCAAAATAATAAAGCCAACTACAGGATTCGGTAGATTTTTTGCTCCTATTCTATATTTAACCTTAGCTTCTTCCAAGTCAAAGGTTGGTTTAATTAATACTCTTAAATCTTCAAAAAAGATATTCGTTAGAGTTTTATGTCTAACTTGTGTATGATATTCTTCAGCAATAATAAAATCTCCGTCTAAATAAACATTCGGATACCCGTCTTCTACGAAATTCTTATGGCTCTTTATTAATAAGCTTTGCTTGCTTGGATCATCATATATCTTATCTGGGATTGAAAAAATTTCAGCATCAAAATATAATTCAATCTTTACTTGCTCTAAAAATTCTGTACTATCATTGTATATTTGGCAATTAAATTTATTTGCATTTTCCTCGAAAACAAAATAATTGTCTTCATCAAAGTAATCATTTACTACACCATCTATAGATTCTAACAGTTCCTCTCTATTTTGATAGACAGGAAATCCTAAACTATTATAACCTGCTCTTATGCTTTTGTTTGTGTCGTGAAATTCTCCAAACAAATTCAATCGAGTTTGTTTTAGAGCAGTAAATTTCTTTAACCCAATCACCTCTACTCTCTCATCATTTGGGAAATATCTTCTATCCAATTTATCAATCAATTCCTCCAACTCTTTTTTCCTTTTACTAGATGGTAATTTAGATTTATCAATGAAACACTTCGAAATAGACATACTGTTACTGAGCTCTTTTCCAAACCCAATTTTAATTCTATTGTCAAAAACTGTCTCCTTACTAAATTCGCGCATTCTATTTAAGTCTTCCCTTGTTACTTTTGATTGACGCGACCCCTTTCTTATCCACATGTCTCCTTTTTTTAAAGCACCATAGTCCTTTTTCATCATATAAGGTTTATCATTATTATTAAAAATTTCAAATATCCCCAATTTTGTTCCTTTAAAATCATAAGAAAAATATCGAAAATTAATACTTGGTTCTACATTATCTTGAATAATACTTTCAAATATTGCTTGATCTGAAGGCTTTTCTATCCCAATAAATTCTTTCTTCCCTCCAGGTCTATCTTTTACTCCAATCACAATTCTTTTATTTTCTAAATTTATGGCATTTGCCATAGACATAATATCTTTTATCAATGATTCATATCTTTCTTTTTTATATTCCTCTTTCTTAAAATCTAAATTTGTATTTTCATTATCAAATTCAATTATGTCATCTAGACTCATGCAAAACACCTCCAACTATTTCAACTTGTTAATTCAAATTGCCTTTATCTTTTGTGACCACTAATGTGTAACCCATCCATAGACACTGTTTCATTTACAAAAACGGCGTGCATCGAGTAAAGTCGCAGAATAGCCCCGTTCCTTAAATATATTACTTAATTTAATATTCTCTTCTTCCCCAAAATAATATACATTAACATTTATTCCCGATTTAATAACGCCTGATAATAGGAAATCTGTAATATCTTTATCCATTTCTCCAAAGCTGAACCCGAAAAAGTCTATAGTTTCTATATTAGTAAGGTATGTTTCAATTGTTTCAATAAACTGTTGTCGGTATGAGCAGTTCCCCTTATCTATTTTTTTCAAATCATCCTCTACAGAATCTTGAATTAATCGATATACTTGTTCTTGTTTGCCTACCAGCCATCCGTATTCTCCGTCTCTTCTAATCTGCTCCAATTCAAGCAAAATATCTTTAGGTCTTCCCTTAGCAGTTTTTAAATACTCTTTCGGTGTTATTACTTGATTATCTTCAATCCTTTTATTAACGTATGAGGAAGTACCAAAAATTATTTCTCCATTCAAGTCTCCGTGAATATGAAAGACTTCGCACCCGTATACAATTTCAATTGTTGGTGTATAATTAAAACTAATAATTCTATGGTAACACTCCAGATCAAATTTGCGTTCAATTTTTGAATAATCAATAGACTTTAAATAGTTAGAGAAGCATTCTTGAAATAAGTCAATATAGGAGAATATAATTCCATATTCTGAGTCACGTAGCTGGTC
Source organism: uncultured Erysipelotrichales bacterium (assembly GCA_964632125.1). Lineage (GTDB taxonomy): Bacteria > Bacillota_I > Bacilli_A > Erysipelotrichales > CAZWEF01 > CAZWEF01. The sequence goes on along the minus strand of CAZWEF010000029.1, from coordinate 1,584 downwards.
ACGATACTCTTGAGAAAGATAATTCTCATCAACAAATTCTTCCAATAAACCATATTCATCATGTTCAAAAAATGCTTGCATATCTGATACCATATCAAAATATTCAATACCATACATGTTCTGAATCATTTTTTCAACTTTTAATGCAAGAGAGTTTTCAAAATCACTCCAAAAATCTTCACACTCTAGCTTACTAAGCTGTGAAGCAAATGGCGTTTCTAAAAAATTTGAATATTTAGTTTTTAGGTTATGCGCAATATCAAACCCATTACCTACAATCAGTAATTTCATAATCTTCCTCCCTTATAGGTTAAACATAACACTGGTTGTTCAATTCACTTAATTGCAAGAGTGAAATAATCATAAAGCAATCTATATCCAATAGTCTATGGTGAGTACGCATATTGTATGCAAAATAATATTTAAAGCATTCAATTGAATCAGGTCATTTAAATAAAAGAGTTAAGTTGTTTTAAAAAGATAAACAAAACTAATCAAATATATTTTTCGCGTCACATCCCTTGCTATTTTTCATTGAAAATCTTTCTTTAAGTTTATTTCTCTTCTTTCAGCAATACCGAAATTACAAATACATACCTCTCACCATGAATTTATAAAGTATTTAAACAGTTAAACCCCTAAAACTTCTTACTCTACTTTTAGCTACTATGTTTTTAATTATACTTCCCTTTAATACCTTTTAACCATCTTTTAAGTTCATTGAAAAAAGCTTCCATTCTTAATATAGGTAGACTAAATTGATCATTTTTAATCCCTGACACACAGTCAGCCAAATCATCAAGACCATGTATTACATCTTCATTATTTACATCATATGAATTTAATGTTCTTCTTAAATCTTCTGTATTTAATTCCCATTTGTTTGAAAACTGAATTACTTCATTAAGCTGTTTTTCAAAATCATTTAGATTGACTTCTCTATTTTCAAGTACTGTATGGATATATTCCCTTAATAATTCTGCTTCCCTATGTTGATTGTTTCTGACGTAAAAATATTTCGCACAAATTGTAAAACCCTTCCAAATGTTGTTTTACCTGAAGCATTAGGACCTAATAATACATTAACTTTTTCATATTTTTAAAACCTTAGCAAACTCGTATACACCATCAAAAAGATTATCTTTCATGATCCGCTTGATAACTTTTCATAAGTTAAATCAAAGACAAAATCTTTGAACATATAAAAATTATCGAGGTTAATTTTAGTGAATATCATATAGTTCCTCCTTAACTTCTATTATGCACTATTTCCCAAAAAATGGAATATAATTTTCGATTTTCATATCCTTTTTAGTTGTATCATGCAAATGAGTCATTAACTAGATACCTACTAACGAAACTTAGTGGCACTGCTTATATATTTTTTACTTAAATAAAAAAGTTGCATTCTATAAAAACACAACTTTTTTAGCTATCACCCAGTAATAAGTAAACCAATTTGAGCAATAATAGCACTACCAACATATGTACCGATAAAAACAAACATTGCAACAAATGCAACTTTCCATGAAAGATTCTTTAATTCAGCCAATCGATCAGCAACCGAAACCCCTGCAAATGCCA
>CAZWEF010000028.1:14202-21620 GCA_964632125.1 uncultured Erysipelotrichales bacterium | reverse complement strand
AGCAATATCTGTCCACATCGTATGATTCAAATCACCTTCGTATGTACCAAAATTAAATTCTCTTAGACGCCAATCTGTCGTTAGTTTGAGTTCTTTTTGTCCTTTTGTTTCTAAAACAATGTTTGCTGTTTGAATACTTCTTCCACTATCACTGCTATAAGCTGCATCAAATGTGATGTCTTTCAAGCCTTTTCCTAAAAATTCTGTTACTTCTACCCCTGCTGGGGTTAATGGCGCATCCGCCCATCCTTGGACTCTGTCTGTTGTATTAAGCATCGTCTTACCATGTCGAACAACATATATCACAACTTCATCTACTTTCTTTTGTGTATTTTGTGCACATCCGACTAAAATCGTTGCACAAGCTAAAATCATAATGCCTATTTTTTTCATCTATGAATCCTCCTTTAATTTGATTATACATGAAAGCGCTACAAATTTGAACGTGTTCTCTTTTTTTGAGTCTATTATCTTTTTATGAAAATAAGTATTCTAAGATACTTTAGTTGCATTCAGTTTCTTTTTTGTTTAAACTATTTAGAGGAGTGATAAAATGAAGATTGGTTCAAGAACCATTAAAACTGCAATTGGTGCACCCATTGCGATGATTATTGCCTATTGGATGGGACTTATGTTTTATCCTGCAGCTGGTATCATCACCATATTAAGTATTCAAAACACTAAAAAAAGAACTGTTCATTTAGCTCTTTCTAGACTTTTAGCGACTTTACTGTCATTTGGTATCGCCGTGTTTTTATTTTATTTTTTTAAACCGACGCCTTTGTCTTTTGGCTTGTTTGTGTTATTTTTTATTCCGCTCGCGGTTAAATTCAAATTTCAAGACAGTATTGTGGTCTGTTCCGTATTGGTCACTCACTTTATCAGTGCAGGTCTTAGTACTAAAATCATTGTTAATGGATTTCTACTGATGATTGTGGGGAGTGGTGTTGGTATTTTACTGAACACATTTATGCCTGTATCTAACCAACCACTGTTATCAAAAACAAACGCAATTGAAAAAGCCATACAAGACTATTTGTTGTCACTTTCAGCGCAATTACTTGATCCAAGTCTTGACATCAGCGATACAATCACAACAACTTTAGAGACCTTAATGATTGAAGCACAAAAAGAAGCGCTTATTTATCAAGAGAATCGTTTACTTTCACGTACAGATTATACAGATTTACATTATATTGAAATGCGTCAATATCAGTTTGAAACGCTCAAACGCATGCATAACATTCTCATACCAATCAAACATGTCTATAGTCAAGCCCAAGCGCTTAATCAATACACAAAGATTGTTGCTGCTAACGTAACTGCTCATAATGATCCAAAACCTTTAATGCAGCAATTAGAAACACTGATTACTTCTTTTAAAGAAGATGCCCTTCCTCAAACTCGTGAAGAGTTTGAAACAAGAGCATCATTATATCACTATTGTTTAGAGCTTGAATATTTTCTTTTACTAAAATCGCATTATTTAGAAAAGACACAAGAGGCTAGTGCTTAGTGCTTATTTGAATGATCAAACTTTGATCATCAACAATGCCCCTTAAGCCCCATTCATTTAGTTCAATGATTCTTTTAACAATGGATAAGCCTAAACCTATCGATTGATCATTTTTTGATGTTTTTGTCGAATAGAAGCGTTCAAATAAACGATTGACATCTATTTGTTGATTGTCCTCTATATCATTTTCGAATGATATAATCCCATCACTTTCTCTTATTTCAAAATAATCAACGCCATATTTAACACCATTGATCACAAGGTTTTTTACCAAGCAACAAAACAAATCTTTATTTGATTGAACAACACATGATTCATTTTCAAAGATGATGATGGGTTCAATCATTTTTTTATTAAAGTCATCGTAATAAGTTGCCAAGATTTCACATATAACGGGATAAACTTCAAATGTTTCCACTTCAATCTCCATATCTTGATTATTTAAACTAGCATATATAAATAAATTATCAACTAATGTTTGCATCGTCTTTAAGCTTAATGAAACGGTGTTTAAGTATTGCCTATTTTCTTCATCCAAGTGGCCTTCAAGCATGCTGCTTAGATCATCATTGATACTTGACAGTGGTGTACGAATGCCTTGGGTGAACATAACCATTAAGGTTTGCATTTCTTTTTCTTTATGGTTAGATGCCTCAGATAATTGTTGCATGTCATCATATAAGTGATTGATTTGATTTTTTAACAAGCGTACAGTATGCATACCACTGTGGTTAACCATTTCAATTGCATGATCTTTTTTTGTTCTATTAGTTAATTGGTTAGTGATTTGTTTAATGTCCTTGTTTAAAAGAAAAAAAAAGGATGCCAAAAATAATGGCACAGATGGTTGAAAACATAGTTAGTATGATCATATTAACATCCTTTCATTTACTTCCCTTTTTATGCACATGATCGACTAAAATCAATCAATTTCTTTTGCCCATTGAAATGCTTTTTTAGCAAGCATGACTGCGATAAACTCATTGATAACAGCAGCAGCTGCAATGGTGCTTTGTAAAATTAAAGCACTATTTGGATCAAATCCCATCAACATAGATGCCGCCATACCTGTGAAGATTAATGAAACACCTGAATGTGGCAGCAACGTCAAACCTAAATAGCGTTTAACAGTAGTTGGCGCTTTGGTCAAAGCTGCTCCAGAATAAGCCCCACCAATCTTTCCAATTGCTCTAAACACTATATAAATGAAGGTAAAGATCCCTGCACTCGTGATCAGATGGAAGTCAAGTGGTGCCCCTAGGTTTAAAATAACAAAGATAATGGCAACGCCAAGAAAAGGTCTAAATGCCTTCATCAAATCATGTACCTCTTCTTCTTTTATTTTATTAACCACAATGCCAGCATAGCTCATACCAATAAGCATAAAGTTTATAATTGATCGATGAAATACTTCATGATTTAACAAATACCCAACAAAACATGCAATCAGTAAACATGTGATAAAAATAGGTAGTTTTTTATTTATTTTTTTTATGATAGTCGTTGCTAAAAGTCCCATGACACTACCAATAACCAATGGTGCAAAGATTAAAACTGCAATCATATACACTGGTAGTGAATCAGTTGAAAAAACATTCATGACAACTGTTATAACAAGAACAAACACAGCTATGCCAATAATATCATCTAGTGCTACAATTGGAATTAATGTGTTGGTCACTGGTCCTTTGGTTTTATATTCATTGACAATAGATAAGCTTGGTGCTGGTGCAGTTGCAAGCGCAATGGCACCTAGTATGACAGCTAAATAGAGTGGCACATGAATGAAGTAAAACAAAATCATAAATGCAATGCTCACTACAACAAATGTCATAATGGATTCTAGTAGTGCAATGGTCATGATTTGTTTGCCTGATTTTTTTAGTTGGCTTAAAATAAGCTCACTACCAATCATAACCCCAACAAAGCTTTCAAAAACTTCAATTCCTATTTGGTACCACCCTTGATTTGTTAAGCTTAGACTTAACAAATTAAGGCCGTATGGCCCTAGTGCCATACCTGCAATAAGCCATCCTAAGATAGCTGGCATTTTGATTTTTTGCATCACTTTACCACAAAGCCAAGCAATAAAAAATGAAATCAATAAGTTAATCATGTACATGTTGTTCACCTACAATCCTAGTATAAGCATCCAAAAGAAGATGCTAATGACGCTAAGCATGGTCGTGATGGTAATCATCAGTGGCGAAGCTTTCGCGCTATCTTCTTCATTTGCAGTCATGATACTTACACTAGCACCCATTGGCATAGCCGTAATTAATGTTGGAATGGCGAGTGCATAGCTTGTTAGTCCGATTGTTTTTAAAGTGATATAGACAATAGCAGGTAAGACAATCAATTTGATGATTGTAAAATACCATATTTCTTTGTCTTTAAACGCTTTTGCAATTTCAAGATCAGCTAACATTGCACCAATGATTATCATCGATGTTGGGGTGCTCATTGACCCAATTGAACGAATAGTCGAATAAATAGGAGCTAAAACATAAATGCTACTAGATGGTAATAAAGCAGAAAAGAACCACCAAATAAGGCCACCAAAACATGCCATAACAACCGGACTTCTTAGTATTGCCTTTAAATCCTCCCATTTGAATCTTGTGTTATTTACATAAGCATATCCAATTGACCAAAGATAGAAATTGAAGAAAATGTTAAAGGTTGAGACATAAAACAACCCAATGGGACCATATAATGCTTCAATAAATGGATATCCCATATACATCGCATTAGGATAGGTTGATGCAATGACAAATAATTTCTTTTTATTTTTTGACTTTGGCCATATTTTAAATAACAGTGGCGTGATAATCATTTGTACCAAAGGGAAGTATAGAATCCCAAGCAGTAAAAAGATTGCAATCTCACCAAATCTTGAAGCATCAAATGGTGTTAAGAATGATGATATAATAGTCATTGGAAAAATAACTCTCATGAGTAATTTAGTTAAGTCTTGTTGAAAGCGATGTGTAATCACTAGGGTTCTTTTGAGGACAAATCCTGTTGTCATTAAAAGTCCAATCATGATAATGCTATGAATGCCTTTAAGTGTGCCTGTAATTTCCATAATATACTCCTATGATTTTGACATAACAAATGAAATGACTAAACCTAAACCAAGTGTGACAATCGATAATAAACCCATGCCATTTAATTGAAACCCTGGGAATAAGGTGAAAATAGATCCAACAACTAGTCCTAATATTGCTAAGTAGGTTTGTTGAGGGAATGATTTGAGTAACCACTCTACAAGTCTAAGTGCCAATATTCCCCCGGCAATAACACCAAGCCCAATTGGGATCATCAACAAGATTTGAAAGTCTTTAATGATGGTCATAACAACTGTATATTGTCCAAGTAGAACCAACATGAATGATCCACTAATACCTGGAATAATCATTGAAAAAGCTGCAATAAAACCTGAGATAAATAATAAAATCATGGTTGCAATTGTTGGTGTTACTGTAACAGTTGTTTTATCTTCATTAGATGATAACAAACTAAATACGAGTAAAATAAGTAATGTGATTATAAAGTAAATCCAATTCATTGGTTTTATTTTGGTTTTTGATGCTTCTTTGTATAGAAGCGGGCACCCACCTAAAATGAGACCAATGAACAAGAAATTAGTGGCCATTGGATAAAATTCAAATAGCCATAAGATAACACGACTAAAAATTAATATACCAACACCTGCTCCTATTCCCAGAGGTATAAGAAATTGTAGGTATTTTTTGGGTTGTTTTAAAAAATGATTGATTGATTCTATAATTTGGTCATAGATTCCCATAACGACAGCCATGGTACCACCACTTACCCCTGGTATAACATTGGATACACCAATGACCATGCCTTTAAGTATTATTTTAATTGCATCCATTTTATTTCTCCTTTTGACTATACATATACAAACAAGCTGCAAGTATCACAACAATTGTTTCAGCAATCACTGGTGCAAGCCAAATGCCCTGCATACCCAACCACTGTGGTAATACAAGCAACATAACATTCACAAGTCCTAACCCTCTGAGCATTGATAACACAAAGGCCCATTTTGTTTTAAGAATGGAATTGTAGTATGTGATCCATGCAATGTTGATTGCAAGTGGTATGAGACTCAAAAAATAAAGTCGAAAACCACTTGACGCAATGGTTTGTAGTAGTTGATTGTTTTGAGCATTGAATAACTCAATTAATATTGTATCAAAAATAAGTGAAAAAGCATAGAAAAAGATAGCCAATATCGTATTTAAAACCAATCCATAGAAGAGTATTTTTTTGGTATCCCTTTCTTTATTTTTACCAAAGTAGTGACTGATGAGTGGTTGCATGGCATGTCCTACACCATATAAAAAAGCTGTATAAATAATGCTTAAGTTTAGCATGATGCCATATGCAGCAATGCCTTCATTGCCATTAAAGTTTAATAAAAGGATATTGGTTACAATCATGACAACGCCAAGCGACCACTCTCCAATGGCACTTGAAAAGCCAACATTGAGAATGGATAGGTATGTCTTTAACTTATGTTTCACGTTAACTAATTTAAACGATGCTTTATGTCGCGACAAAATAATAAATGACATAATTGGAGCGATACCAGTTGCAAGTGCAGCACCAACCATCCCCATTCTAAATACATAAATCAAAATAAAATCCATCACGATATTAGCACCTGCACTAGCAAGCATTGCTTGTGTTGCAAGTTTTGGGTTACCATCGTTGAGCACGAGTGCACCACCAATACGGCTTAAGATAAAAAGAGGTGCAAACAAATATAAAATACGTTGATAATTGATGGCCATCTGAAGGGCCTCTTGACGTCCTCCAAACGCATAGAGCATCGGTTTTGCAAACACAATCCCAACGATACTAACGACAACGCCACTCACCAATCCAATCACAAATCCGTGCATCACAAGTGCATGAGCTTGTTTGGTGTCTTTGTTTTTTTGAATGGCAAACAAAGTACCAATACCAACAGATAGCCAAATGGCAATGGCATTGATAAACAAACTATAAGATGGCAAAATAATGTTTAATGCAACAAGTCCATCTTGTCCAATCCCATTGGCAATAAAATAGGTATCAACAAACACGTACAGTGACATACCCAAAAAACTGATGCTACTTAAGATCACATAATGCACAAATAATTTAAATCGACTTTGATGATTTAAGTCCATGAAATCCTCCTTAAAAAAGTGAGCTTAGCTCACTCTAACAATGCATCTACATTGACCTCTACTTCAACATTTACTTGTTTACCAGACTTTGTAACATAGTAGCCATTTGCTTTAATTTGATCTAAAACAAAGTCATTTAATTTACCATCATCCATTGCTTGGTTTAATGCATCTGATGAAATAATTGCTGATGATGCATTTATTTGATAATGGTCTACACTATCAATCACAGTTAAAGGAATTGAAACACTTGATCCTGAATCAGTCAAGATTAAGACATTAAATTGACCAACATCATTAGGTAAATTTGATATTTTGTATGAAGCATTGCTCACACCTGTTTGACTCTCTCTTTGAACAACAAGATGAGCTTGTTCTTTAAATGATGTTTGAGACAAATCAACGAGTTCACTCACAACAGGCTTATAGCGAATCCCTTCTTTTAAAAGCTTGTTGAAATAATCATAACGGTGAATGGTAATGCTAGTTGTTACTTGATTATCACTCAAGTCAGTTAAGCGAATCGTTAGTGTACTAACATAATCTGACTCGTTTGTTATCGATACCATCTCAACGCTTAATGGTTCAAGTGCTGTATATTGTGCTAATGAAAGAATATCATTCATTGACATTGAATCATCAACTGATTGCATCACAAAAGGCGTTACTAGATAATCAACTTTCGTATCTTTAAC
>CAZWEF010000028.1:12657-14102 GCA_964632125.1 uncultured Erysipelotrichales bacterium | reverse complement strand
GTTGCAAAAAAGTAATCATGTACATTAAATGGTTGACCTTTTTCAATCACCACATGTGTTTGATTAATCACAGGTATTTCATTACTTGAAACATTAACTTGCACCTCAAAGTTCTTTGTATGACCAAGATAATCTTTTACTTCTACAAATACTGAAGCCTCTCCTTCTCTCATACCTTTCAATGTTCCCTTATCAACTACTACGATATTTTCGTTGCTTGATCGCCATGTAATCTTTCCAGCCATGATATATGGAATAATTTCACTATAAGCGCTCAGCCCAACTTTTTTAGTGATTGTTTGTTGGCTATTACTCGCCAAAAGGGTTACATCGGTCTCTGAAATATTGACATTAAATTTACTTTGATCATAGTTAACCACACCAATATCTTGATTGATACCAGGTGTCGTTTGTAAATTAATGCTGATGTTTCCATAGCATGTTGGATTAAAACAAACCTTTGAACCTAAAGGGTCACTTATGGTAAATGATTGTCCTGATTCCAAAAGCGATGACGCATTAACGATATAATCACCTTGACTTAATCCTTCAAAACGGTAAGAGCCATCATTATCTGTATACGTTGTTGCCACAATCATCGGTAAATCCGGCATTACTTGAAATAAATCAATCCGCTTTCCAGCAATAGCTTCTTCACCTATATCTTTTATACCATTAAACTCTGAATCCATAAAGGCTTTGCCTGATATTGAATGAAAACCTGTTTTAAGCACTAGTGGTGATGCTTGAAGATAGACACCAGGATTATCCACCACCTGAAGGATGCCTCCAAAATCATTTTTCAACATTGGTGCAAAATATTGGTTCACTTTTATATTAAGTGTTAAGTGAATTTCCTCTTTTTGATTCATGCCTCTGTTTTCAATCTTCAACATAGTTGTTTGTTCATCAAAAGAGTCACCATAATTGATTGTTTTAAATTGATCATCTACTGTTTGATTTGAATAAAGGATGTTATAATCATGCGCTCTTTGATTGGTCACTAAGCTCCCTTGTTCATCATAGATAAAATAGGAAGTTTCTACCAATGCCATGTCAAATTGATATGGTTCTAACCCAAATAATGCAGGTATTTGAGTCTCAACTTTAGGGACTGGCAAATAATAATCAAAGCCACTAATCGCACTTGTTTGGTTATTCCAAATAACAATTTCAATCGATACAACATCCTCAGCTTCAATGACGTCATACGCAGAATTATTTTCTTGTTTAACAATAACATTATTGTTTGGAACATCAATAACACCATCTGGGTTTTCCTCATGTAGATTTTCTTGTTCGATAGAATTATTTAATGCTTGTATACCATTGTTCGTAACAAGTAAATTAAGGCTCACTAACATCGCAACAATAATTCGTATCCACTTCATGATGTCCCCTCCTGTTTACCTGATACAAGCCAACGTCTAACTTTCTTTTGTCTT
>CAZWEF010000028.1:0-12557 GCA_964632125.1 uncultured Erysipelotrichales bacterium | reverse complement strand
TGATGTCCCCTCCTGTTTACCTGATACAAGCCAACGTCTAACTTTCTTTTGTCTTTGTCTGTACACAAAGAATAGTACAACTAAAACGCCAACTGGAAAGAACGCTAAAAAAGCAACTGTAATGCCAACATTTTTGAACACTTCATCTCCATCTATTGGAGGTTTAATAATGCCATCAAATGCTGAGTAATCACCAACCAAACCTTCTGGATTTTTGACTGTGTTCGTTGAACTTACTTCATTATTGACATCATCTGCATAATCCAAGTCATTTGGTGGTATAGTGCTTGGCTTAATCGGTATAATAGCGTTTGGCGGGACGATTTTATCTTGATTTTTTTTGTTTTCAACAAAGACTCGTACACTCTTGTTTGCACCATTTTGAGTTTTTAAAATGAGTTCGTAAAACGATGTCCCGGGCACTTTTTGTATTGACGTACTGGTAATATCTACAACTTGCCCACTGTCAATGTTCCAAGCCTTCGCATGACTTTGAACAATCCATAATTCATGTGTCATTTGTAAAAATTGCTCGTAAGCAATAGATATATCTTGAGCATCAATTGCTTCATGCCCAAAAATAACGGTACTTGGATTTGTAATTGTGATCATGACTGTTTCTTTGATCACATGTCCCTCCTGATCAGTAGTCGACACTTCTACAGGGTATGTCCCAGGCTCTTTAATTTTCTTTAGATCGTCAGGTGTGAGGGGTGTTTGTACAAATAGGTGTGACATCACACTAAAAAGGATTAACCACTTCATGCGTGTTCACCTGGTATCATGATTTTAATTGTCACTGTCTGATTGTTCACCATAACCTCATCTCTTCCATTCAACAATCGTGTTAAATCTCGTATTAAGAACAATCCATTACCACTGCTATAGACATGTTCCTTTGTTTTTGATTCTACCACAACATTAAATAATTGCTCACTGTTTTTCATTCTTTTAATATTTTCGTTTGAACTCTCATTTTTAGTCTCTACCACTAAAAAATCATTTTCATAATAAACACGAATATCAAGCTCGCTTCCTTCTAAAGCATACTGCACCATATTACTAATTAAGTTATGAAGCAGCAACATTAAAGAAACACGATTCGCTTGTACAATGAGTGATTCAGGCGCATCAAGTTCTAGTGAAAATGACTTACTCAAGAACCAACCATTATACATTCTAAGCGTGGTATTAAGTAGTTCAACGACATCAATTGCTTCATGTTCCTCATTGACATGTTCAAAATTCGTACGTAAAAGACTTAAGACATCATTTACTTCTTGTAACAACTTCTGATTTCTTGCAATGTTGTATTGTGCTAAGAACAATGCTTCCTCTTCTTTAAACTCTTTTTGCATCAATTCATTTTCAACCATCGTTTGATGAATTGGCGATTTCAAATCATGAAATAATGCTCGAGAAACCGTCATAATATTATTCATACGTTCTCTTTGCGTTTGAAGTTCAATTTCAAGTTCAGTGTAGTGTCTTGAAACAACCTTAATGGATTGATTCATTTGATTTGCTAAAGAGCTTAATTCTTTATTTAATGTATCACTTCCTGATTTCACTGAATCAAATTCATACTCAGACATCTTCTTAATTGCATCACGAACTCGGTTCATCGGACGAAGTAATAAATAATGTAAAAAGGCTAGTGCAACAAGCAAAAACAACATACCCACCATTACCAAAACATTTTGCTTTGCAAGCAATTGGTTTAAATAGGCTTGATCTTGCATACGATAGATAGCGAACCAAACATCATATGAAACACCTTTGATATTGATATGTTTAACGTTTTCTAATGCTACTACTTGATCATTAAGCATGCCTTTTTTGACTGTTTTAATTGGAACACTAGCAAACAAAGTATGCTCTTCATTAAAAACAACCACTTCAATGGCATTGTTTTGAGTTAATAAAAGTAAATCTTCCTCTAGATTAGAAGACGTATTTAAAACATCATTTAGCTTCGCTTCTATTTTATTAACATATGCAAGTTCTGTCTTATAATACAAGCTAGAAAAATTAAAATAATTCCAAGCAAATGCGATAACAATGATACCATAGACAACCATGACAACCGTTGAGATTGCTAAAAATATTCTTCTACTACTCATTCCACTTATACCCTAATCCTCTAACCGACATAATCGAAAATGAACGCAATTTTGTTCTAAGTTTTTTAATATGAACATCTACCACTCGCTCATCAACATTTTCTAAATCCTCATCCCAAATAGCACTTATAATCATATCTCTACTCAGTGCAATATTCTTATTTTCTAAAAACAAACGCAACAAACGATATTCCTTCATCGTCAAAGGAATTAATTCACCTTGCTTATGAACAGTGTGTTCAACCAAACTCATGACAATTTGTTCTGTTTTAGACGTTAGCTCAACTTGTCGCTCGTTGTTATTTAATGATACTTGATTCAAAACATTTTCAATGTAACGTTTAATCACATCAATACTCTTATCTTTAGATAAATATTGATTCACTTGTACATCCAAAGCTGATATTTCAGTTTCTTCAGTTGGATCAGCTGTCAAAATAATGACTTTTGCTTGTGGATCCATAGACTTTATTGTTGCAGCCAAACGAATACCATCCATTACTTCCATTTTTAAGTCAGATAATACCAAATCAAAATGTTCTTTTACAAATAGCTCCAATCCTGTTACTGGATTGTTTGCACTCTTCACTTCATACCCTAAGTTTCTTAGAGCATGAGTTAAAAAATCAAGATATTCTTCTTGATCATCAATTACAAGTAACTTCTCCATTTTAGACCCTCCAAACATACGTAAATTGTCTCTTCTAATGAGCGATACCTACATGTTAAACCGATATTAACGACATAAAAATCTATTATTTTTGCTAATTCTATCACAATAACACTCACATAAATTATTTAATCTCTTTTCAAAGTCACGTCCCATGTAAAAAAAGAGCCTTTTTATGAATAATATTGTTGATTTACATCTCAATTATATTATAACATTTTTTTTGAATAAATATAGTTTTTTTTTGATAATTTCATTTATTTTCTTATAAACAACTTATTTATCATTGTAAAGCCATTAATTAATTACAATTGCATAGTCATTACATATTAAGTAGCTAATCAAGCACTGACGCCAAAATAAACTGACCCACACTTCCACTGTCTGCATTACCAATGACTGTTTTTGCATGTTTTTTAAGTGTTTCACTTGCATTTTCAACCGCAACTGCTTCATCTACAACCTGAAACATATCAACATCATTCTCACCATCACCAATACCATATGTTTTAGAAGCAGGAAACATTGATAAGTAATGCTTGATTGCATTGCCTTTTGTTGTTGAAAGTAGGGTCACTTCACGATTTTTTAAAAATGAGGAATAGACAAAATAACCATTTGTTTGTAGTTGATTGGTCAATGATTCCTTAATCAATTCTACCTCATTAAGCACCTCAAATTTAAGTGGTTTAATATCAGGGTTTTTCATTAGTGTCTCAATAATTGAATCAACAACCATAGCATTTTGATAAGTCTCACCAACAAAAGAAACCATTGTTGCACCCGATAAACCGCATGTTTCATACCACTCAAATAAACTTTCCCATTGATTTGAAAATGCTTCACGTGGTTTAATAAGAACACCATGACTTGTATGTAAATAATAAATAACTTGATGTGATTCAAACACATCAACAATTTCTTTACAATGCTCAATACTCATAACATGATTGTATTTTGGCTCTTGGTTATAAAGTTTGTACCCAGCACCATTAGCAAAAATAAAATCACACTGAAGATTATGCACCTCAACAAGTTCTTCAATATGCCCCATTCCTCTACCACTAATCAAAACAAAGCGATGACTAGATGCATTCATTTTCTTTACTGCTTCAATATTTAATTTTGGCACCATGTGATTGGAACCAATAAATGTGCCATCAATGTCACAAAAAACTGTCTTCAATTAAATCACCTCACATCCATTATAACATAATCTCATGTCAATTAATATCAATACGGTCGTCTATAAAAGGTGACCCAAAGATCACCTTACCACTAATTGGTTTTAGCTAATAAAGCATTAATTTGTTCTGTTGCTTGATTTACAAGATCTGTATTTGGAATCATGTAGTAATCACTAGATGTTGGAAAACTATAGGTGGTCCCTTGACCATCACCACCATCAAGCTTAAACTGCGTTACTATAAATGGTTGATTTAAAAGCAATTGTTCCACTCCCCATGACAGTAGTTGTTCATTGGTTAAATTGGTTTGAACAAGTGGCATCATGCTTGGCAACATTTTCATGTACGTCGTAACCGTATCGGGATTAGATAATGTTTCTATAAATGATTTGATGACATTACTCTGAGAACCAACTCGATAACGATCGCCACCAGGAAGGCCTTTTCTTGCACGAACAAATGCCAGTGCTTTAGTACCATCTAAGTCATTGGTACCAGCATTGAACTTTTGATCACCTGCCTCGAATGCAACTTCAGAATAACCTTTAATCCCCCCAATTAAATCAATGATTTTAATAAAACTTGTAAAATTACTTCTTAGATAATAATCAATCTTAATATTCAAAAGCATTTCAACAGCGCCTTTAGAACAATCGATACCACCAATACCTGCATGGGTTAATTTATCATATTGACCATCTGAACATGGTGTTATAACATAAAAATCTCTAGGAATACTCGTAATCAGAATTTCCCTCGTATCTAAATTAATGGTAACAACTTGGTTGGCATCTGTTAAGGATGATGAAAACGAATCTCCATCACGTGTATCAATACCAGCTAAGTAAAGGTTGAATGAACGTGGTGCACTGTTAAGCATTGGTGTTTGTAAATCAACTCTCTCTATTTCTTGTGCTTTAAACACTTTTTGATCAGCAGTCCATGTATCTTGTCTTATTAGATATTGACCCACTTCTTTATTTTTAATAGCCGTGTCAAGCAATAAATCATTATCGTAAGCAACAAGCTCCATTTGTGTTCCTTCTTCAAAAAAAGGCACCATAACAGGAATCATTGAGATATCATAGTTTTCTTTACTATAACCCACTTTCTTACCCTCATCTTGTTTATGAAGCACAATTGCTGGCTCAATTACTTTAGGTTTGTTTTGTTTTGTCATTACATAAATGCTTGTGACTAAAACAGCAGCAACTAAAACACCAATCATCATTATGTATTTCTTTTTATTCATATCATCATCTCCTTGAACCATTATACACCATTTCTTGACTTAACAAAAGCAGATATGTGGATTCATCATTATAAAAGGATAAGCATTGCTTATCCTAATAATGCGGTATTTTTATTTGCCTTCCTATATAATTAAGTCTTGGCTCATCACCGATGATAGAATAATCGATATTATTATTAAAGTCATATATCCATTGCCACTTCGACTCATCCCCAAAAAATCTTTGTGCCAATGCAATCAAAGTGTCCCCTTCTTGCACCGTGTAGTTGAAATACGGGTAAACTGTTTGATCTACTGGATCCTGCCAACTACCGTCAATTGGTTTTGTCGGCATTGGTTCTATAAAGTCAGTTGTAATTGCATTTCCATCTACCCAACCATCTGCCCCCTTTAAATGGTATGGATGACTAGGATTACGGTGTCGACTCAACTGATCAATTTCATCAATATGCCCTTTTGTCAGTTGTCCTCCAATTTGCCCATTCAATGATTGTGTCATATTGGGTGTATCCACTTTGACTTGAACTTTTTGTCCTACTTGATACACATAAACATATGCCGGAATCCTTTCCCATGTTTCAAAATCAATAAATGATCGTTTAAAAACACCATCTTTCTGTCTAGGCCAAATAGACTCTTGCCCTTTTGGAAAACATGAAACATGTAAGTGGGGGCCAGTACTAAATCCAGTATTGCCAGTCACAGCTATTTGTTGACCCGCCACAACCAAATCACCTTTACTTACAATCGTTTCACTTAAATGCCCAAACTCTATAACCATATCATCTACCAATAGCCAAAGTGCAATTTCACCATTTTGATGATATCCTTCCCACAAAACTTCACCATCATACGGCGCATACAAAGGTATATAAGCAACACCATAGTCAACGCCATCATGTCTATCTAAATACCCATCTCCCAAATTACGAATTACACCAAATGGTGATGTAATTGGTGCTTCTTGTTTAAATAAAAGCTGTGCTTTTGAATTCATTATTTTCACTCCTTTTTTTCTGGTATAAAATTGTAAACACCCATTGAACTTAATAACAAAACCAAATAATTTGTAATCAATAAGATGACATCTTTAGTACGGAATAAAAACACATAATCTAATTGTAACATCATAAGATAAAACAACCACAAGGAAACTAAAATAGTTGTCATAAATTTAGCGTAACCACTAGATATTTTAAACCGATCTGTAATGCCTTTTGTAATTGCAATTGTAAGTGTAATGATTGCTGCCATTTGCGTTGTACTCATTAAAAACATACTATCTAAAACCATTTTATTCCTCCTTATTTAACCAAATAGAATAAATTTTACATAAGTTGTAATAATCACAATAAGTATACTGAGTAAGGCCCCTATAATCCAATTTTGTCTTTTATAAGCTTCATCTTTCGGTTTGTTTTCTAATCTTTCAATTCGACTTTCCAAAGCCTCATACTTTATTAAAAAAGCCTCAAGTGATTCTTTAATTGCAGCAGTGATTGTGCTTTTCATCTCTTCTTTCAATAGCACTCTTTCATGATCTTGTTTAATAAGCAACTGCTCAGAATTGTTCATAAATGCGTACACAATCTTTCGGAAATTTTCGTTTGTTTCAATTTCTTTATCAATATAATTAAATTTCTCTTCTAATACTTTGTCTCCATATTTCTCATTTGGCATAAATACCTCCTATTCATAGTCTAAAACTTCAAGACTAACTTGGGCTTGCTGCCCATTAATTTGCCATCTCGACCCATTTGTTGACCAAATAAATATTTGTGTCTCAAAATAATCACCATCTAAAATACCTGGAACAATTTGTGAAGCCCCAACCTGCAAATGCATATTAGCCGTGCTAGATACTTCGGCTGAACTTGTTCCTCGACAAGTATATCTAATTGCGGTTCCATCTGCTCTTTTATGCAATAGAAAGGCCATCACATACGCATAACCAATACCACTTAGTCTTTGGACACTAATCTGTAGCGCTGCCCTAACCCACCTTGCGCCTGAGGGAACAAATGCTTTACCACTTGACCAATTCCATCCTCCACCTAGTGAATAAGCATTACTAAATGTAAATGGCGCTATTGTAATCCCACTTCCTCCAGCCGGTGATGCACTTATTTCAATTGTAGGAATTTGCTGGAGCATCAAGATTTTTGTGATAGCGTTTGAACGTTCACCTTTAATAGAGACTCTCCCACTAATGTCTAAAGGACCACCCACAGAAAGAGAAATACCTGTTGAAGGCTCAGCATTAATACCAATCCCATGTCTTCTAAAAGCAATTAATGGAATACCTTTGTTGATTAATGATCCTCTCCACGTACCAGTCAATCGATCATATGCTTCTATCTGAACATCATAGCTTTTCCCTTTGGTATATATGTTCCCCATGTTTAGTGAGTATTCTACATCACCGGATGAATTTGTGGTCTTTTCTATCAAGGCTGTCCAACTTGTATAAGTTGAGGAACTTGATTCTTTGTATCTCCATCGCATAGTGACTGTAGCGTTTTTGTTTGTCCCAGCGATTATCAGAGGTGTAGTACTGATTTTCGCTAGTAAATTAACACTTGTGTCAGTTCTATTTTCTCTTAGGGTTGTAAGACTTTCAATCTCCACATTACTGTAAGCATATATGACCGGAGTCTTTGTTACTTTCGTTTCGTATCCCCTTGAATCTACTGCATAAACTAAAATTGGTGATGTATCGGTTGGTACAATACCATCAAAAACTAATTTATTTTCAAATTGCGATGTTTTACCTTGGACAACTCGATACCCCACAATTGTTGAGCTATTTTTTGCTGTTGCTGCTGTAATAGTTACCTTCATGATCGACACATTTTGTATAAACTGACTATTAGCCTTTAATAAATTAGTCTTATCGTTTGTATCAACTACAGTAAAATTTGTAAATGTTGGCATATTAATACTTTTATCAACTTCCAAGGCAAATAAAACACCAGATTCACCTATTTTGTTCCCTGCATAAAATGTAGTACATGTGATTGTACCTACACCTCTTGTAGCATTAGGAATTTGAGCATAGAGACTACTTGCTTCATTTGCCGTATTCCACACATAACTATCACCAATACCTGTTGCAACGTCTTTAATAAAGTTGCCAAAATGTATTTTTATTGTATGTGTAAATGCGCTTGACTTTCTATTCGTATATATTGGTATTGCTTTACCAATAAACTGTGCATCATTCCATGGTGGATTAAACCCTGTATTAATCGATACTTTACTTACCCTTGGAATTTGATCTAAGTGAAAACCCTTATCACCAATGTTTAGATAGTCTATATCAGTCCACCCATGTGTAAATGTCGCTCCCAGTGCAAAATATCTCGTTCCATCAGCATTATGATAAAGCTCTTTTGTTACTGTATGCACGTGATGTTCTCCATTACCCCTAGCAACCCATTTGCCACCACTCCCTCCAGGAAATTGTTCTCCATTAATCCAGATTGAATAGTTCTCCGTCCCATTTGTATGGGTTCCATTAGTAAGAACAAAATAAAGCCGTGCTGTGATTTTCGAATAATTCTCCGGTATATTCTGGCTCGCTTCCCAGGTAACTTTTAGCCATCCAGTGTTTCCTTTAAAACTTGCGCCAGTCCATACGCCACTTAACGCCATAAAAACCCTCCTTTATAATGAATTACATTCAAAATTCGACCACTTCTAGATTAATCCAATACAACCCCATCTACAGATCCATCACTCAAAACTTCTAACCTCAGTTTTCCAATTGTCAAATCATCTTCAACTTTTGTTTCTCTCAAAGTTGTCAATGTTTCGTTGACAGTCAATGAACGTTTCCCCGCACTGTAAATGGCGAACTCTTGATTGTTAATTCGTACTTCAGTTTTTGAGTTTGGGTTACGAATTAAAACACCATCAATATCAATTGTAACGTTAGACCCATAAATTTCGGTAGGTGCTGGCATCCAACGTGTAGGTACTTCACCCTCTATGACCATCAGGTCACTGACAGTAATTCCTGTTGGCGCAATCGTAGAATCAAATGCATAACAATATAAATATACATGTGTTTTATTAGTAAATGCTTTAAAAGTACCACTAACATTTTCCCAATCTCCAGATTCACTACTGCAATTTTCTATCAAAGGCACCAGCAGTGTTTTGCTAGGAACTGTCGATATATCAAACACAATGATTGCATTTCTACCTATGCCTTTTTTAACTCTCGCACTGATAGAATAAGTTGCACCAGGAATCGTATCAAATCCATGATTATATCCTGCCGCTAGTTCTTTAGGATGCAAAACTTTAATAGCAGACTTTGACACAGTATTGTTTGATACATCTGCATTTTGCACAAAGCTTACTTTAAGATTTGCTGGATCATTTTTTCCCCAGTACTTTTCTCCTGCAAAACCAACTGAGTTTTTGATGAGATTCATACCACCGCTCTTCTCAATTTTAACTTGCCAATTCTCAAGTCCTTGTTTCACTTCAGAAATACTCATTGTGTTCTCGTCTGTTTTTGTGATTGTTGCAGCAATAGACTTCTCATTTTGAGTAATTCGACTTTCATGCTCTACTTGTTTACCCTCTATTTGTCCAAAATCATAAACAATTGATTCAATCTGTCCTTTTTGTTTGTCAACAATTAACTCTGTGTTTCTTTGTCTTATCTCACTATCTGTTGCATACTCATACTTGGTATTTGTGTGTAATATTTCAGAACAAAATAGGCGTTCACTCAACCCATTTGTGATGGTTATTTCTTTCCCTAGAACAACTGTTTTAAATGTTTGTGTATCAACTTTAATGGTTATTTCATCATTCATATCTAAATACCCTAGACCAATCGTATCCATTTCAAATGGGATATATGTTAGTCCTTTGTACTTAGCAAATAATTCATCAACCGAAGCTTGCCTATTGTGATAAACAATTGGATTATTTATTATTTTGAATTCACTTAGACCATCTTGATCGATCTTTACTTGGTCTTTAGAATACACCACATCTCCCTGCGGCTCATGGGCTAATACTAAGCTATTAATTGGCCCATAAGTCGTTTGCCTTTTTAGTGTTTTAATTTGGCTTTCATTTACAACAACATTTGTCTCAGTTCGTTTTTTTAGAATTAATTTATTGTCAACCATCATAAAGATTCCTTGAATGATTTCAGATAGTTGAATAAGCGCATGTCGATATGTTATCTGCGTGTTAAACCAAACATCTTGTTCAATCTTAAAGACATCTTTGAAACTAGTTGGTTCTACATCTATCCCACACGCTTCTCCAATTTTGGTTACCACCGATTCAATTGTAGCAGGGTATGTTATGCCTAGAGAATCATATGGTTTATTGGTATGGTATAGTTTATCGAAACCAATAATGGTTGTTTCATCATTTGCTTCATTGAATGCGATCTCTGTAACAATGAAATCACCATAATCATATCTAAATTCATAGGAAGCATCTTGCCACTCAACTTCACTTGAGAGTAAAACAATGTTCTTTAATTCAATTTGATTACCACTTAAACTGATTTTTATCATTTCAGCATTAATTGAAGTTTTTAAAGGAATATTGACGTTTGTAGATGAACTTATTTGTGTTATACTTTGTTCCCTTTGCCAAGTGCCATTTATTAACTCATAAAATGTTAAAGTAAGTGTCTTTTCTTCCGAAATTATAGCGTCAAAGTTAACTGAAAAACTTCTTTTTAGATAATTTGAATTCACTGGAAGATTCATTGAAACCCCATTGTTTAATAAATAGGAATCCACACCTAATTCATCTACTTTTCCTCGAGAAGCACCTGATGTATCAAGTATGTTTTTATTGAAACGATAAATACTTTTATTTTCAACCATTAAATCCCAAACTGTCATAGGTTCAGTCACAACACCATTAATCGGTAATAAGTTTATTTGTATTTGTAAGTATTTTATACCTTTAGGTGTTGCTATCAATTGATCAATAACAATCTCTTCTACGTCTTCACTGGTTTGACTTTGTTTTAGAATTATTTTTCTAGTCACTTCTTTTTGATCAATGTCAAGCATTCGAACAATTATATCGTGCGCACCTTTCCCAAGTTTAACTTTACATTGAAACCTAAAATAAGTGATTTCCAATGTGTGTTGAGATACATCCATCAACTGTCTCATACCATAGCCACCAGCCAAAGACTGTATTGACCAAAGTGATTGACTTTTCACATCTTCGTTAGCATATGAGCGAACCGTTGACTTAGTATCAATTTCCCAACCTTCTGTTCCAAAAGAACCATTACTATTATATATAAAATTATCGCCTAGTTTTTTCAAAGAATAGCCTATTGAAACATATTGATCGACAAGATCATGATAACCTTGAACAACGCCAGTAAATGAAGCCATTGCTAATCCAACAATGTCACTTTCTTGTATAACACTCAAAGACAATAGACCATTTGTTTGAGTAAATGTTTGACCGTTTACATTTACATACGCCTCTAAATTCTCATTAATCGGACTATTAGCAAGCTGCAAAGCTGATTTATTATATACTTTCATGATTCAATCTCCTCACTGATGTAAGGCTCACTTGAATACCTTGGTTCACTTGATCACTAATTAGAATACTTGAAGAAATTGCATCAACCGTGAAATCACCATTACGATAACAAAGCGAAGTTTGATCATACCAAGTAACATTAATAATAGACTGTCGTAAAACTTGTCTTACTTTAGCTGTTTTAATAGGATCCATCGGTGGAAAGGCAAAATCTAGTTTAGGCATCCATCCAACTAAAGTTGCCGTATAAGTACCATCAATAGTTCTTCCTGAATCACTATAAAGTGGCTCATCTGTATGTGAGTACTGGCTTGTGAAAGGCAATTGATTCGCGACTAAATCACCTAGTTTAGTAATGTACTTCATAAGTATCTCCTCCCTGTTCTAAATTGTCTTCTTTGCGACACTTGTTCCATTCTAGCTGCTAGCTCTTCACCATCTAAATGTAACTTAACTACATTGTCGACAGTGATGTTTTGTTCTCTCTCTTGTAACTCTTTCATAAGATTTGACTGTTGGATAAGTTGATTATGATACGGAATATCACCTAAAGCATGGTTAGCTCGTTGATAGTTTGGCACCACTACGCTACTACCATTAAACATATCCGTCGATAGTGCTTTATCTAGATTGCTATCTTCAAAAGTATCTATGATACCATCCCCTATCTGTTTTGAAGCATTTACTACAGGGTTTAGGTTGTCTTCTATCCCCTTCGCAACACCAATTGGAACCCATTTTGATAATGCAATCATTTTTTTTGAAGGAGA
>CAZWEF010000027.1:0-22310 GCA_964632125.1 uncultured Erysipelotrichales bacterium | reverse complement strand
GAAATGATGTATATATTTATTGTGATCACTATGGTCATGTGTCAACAATAAATATTGGATATCATCGAAATGATATCCAATTGTTGCAAGTTGTTTATTAAGGTATTGCTTTGAAACACCACAATCAATTAACACAACAGTTTGATTACATACAACAAGCGTCGCATTACCTTTTGATCCACTTGCGAGGATATAGTAATTTAGTAACAACTCAAATAATTACATTGGACTGATGAATAGCTACCAGAGCCATATTTACCACCACTCCATTGACGAATTTCAAAATGCACGTGCGGCCCTGTTGCAACACCTGTTTGCCCAATATCACCAATATATTCTCCTTTAGAGACAACTGTCCCAACTGCTATTGGTGAACGTGAATTCATATGACCATAATATGATGAAAGTCCGCCACCGTGATCTATTTCAACCCAATTGCCATTTATCCCATTGTATGAGTTGACCACGACACGACCTGTATCAGCTGCGTAAATTGGCCCATTTCGATTATATCGATCTTGATAATCCGTTCCTGCATGTGGAACACCGCCCCATACATAGCACCCGGGCGCACAAGAAATATAAGCATTATCAACAGGAACACGGAAAGTACCTGTTCCTTCACCCGGAATAATTTTCGTTCCTATTTTAATGACTGCATTTTTAGGCTCCACAACAACGCGATAATCTAACTCTTTACTGTCAACAAGAATACCATTTTCATAATACTCATGAATCAAAAGTTCTGCATACCCATCATTACCTTCACTCAATACATCTTTTTTACCTGAAGGCATTTGATCATCATAGACATATTCAGCTTCTCCCCTAAATAAGTCACGTGTAATCCTTGCATCTTTTTCAGTTAAGACATTGATTGGAGAATTAAAGTAAGCAATGTTTATCTCTGTCCCTGGTTCGAGTGGTTGGTCTTCACTTGCAATGTTAGGGTTAATGGTCACTATTTGCTGAGGGGTGATGCCAAACTCAAAGTAAATCCCTTGCAATGTATCCCCAGGTTTGATTGTATACGTCTTAGGTACAGGATTATATCCATAACTAAGATATGTCACAATCTCTTCTTTGGTTTTTAAAATCTTATCACTCGGACCATAAGATTTAGTTGGTGTTTTCATCGTTTCTGCAATCTTATATGCAGTAAATTTCGAATCGAGAACACCTTCAGGAATGGTAACTTGATAATTCGGTTTTTTCAAACTCTCATACTCATCATAGTTAATAAAGTTAAGCATATACTGTTCCTTAGCTGTATAAAAAGCATCTAAATCTTCTACATACAAAACATTCCCATTCGAAAATGTTATTTTATACGCCTCAAAATAATACAAATCCTTTTCATTTAAATAAGCAAGTATTTGATCATCAACATCCTCGAAATCATAATAAACCATTTCTTTAGATATAATCACTTCATCCGACAACTGAATTGATGAATTAGGGAAACTATCTTTAAAACGCTCCTCATAAACACGCTTAAGCATATCATCTAATTTGCGCATGTCTTTTAAGACGCCCACTCTTTGATTATTATAGTAAACTTGATACACTTCAACTGGTTCTGATGTCACACTTTTGATATTTTGCTTAATCACGGAATCCACTGAATTTGCGACAGCTACAGGTGTATTAATCGTTTTACTTTTTGTTTGCGATGAAACAAAAAAGAATGCACTTGTTAATAACACAATAGATAAAATCGATAACAGTTTAAACTTCAACTATACCGCCTCCTCATTCTTTTTAATTATAACATTTCCCCTAGAAAAATACCACCCATACACTAATTATCCTTGAGTATGTGCTATATTTAAGAATGCATTACACTTCTTTTCAAACATCAATGTAACTGTTCCTGTTGGACCATTACGATGTTTTCCAAGTATCACTTCTACTTCACTAGCTTCTTGCGTTTGCTTTTCGCGATCATAATATTCGTCACGATACAAGAACGCAACTAAATCTGCATCCTGTTCAATTGCCCCTGATTCACGTAAATCCGACATCATCGGACGTTTATCTTGTCGTTGTTCTACTGAACGCGACAACTGTGACAGTGCAATCACAGGCACTTCCATTTCTCTAGCTAATGCTTTTAATGACCTTGAAATCTCTGATACTTCTTGTTGACGATTCTCTTTTGATTTTCCATTACCATTGATCAACTGAAGATAATCAATAATGACTAAATCAAGACCTTGTTCTTGCTTTAATTTGCGACACTTTGCATGAATCTCACCAATTTTAACACTTGGCGAATCATCAATAAACATACGATAACTTCGTAATTCACTGCATGCTGCTAAATACTTGTTCCAAGTAACTTCGTCTTTTACATCTCCTGTTTTCAATCGTTGACCCTCAAGCCTTCCTACCGAGCTCAGCATCCTTGTTACAAGCTGTTCGGCGGGCATTTCTAAGCTAAAGATAGCGACTGATGCATCATTTAACTTAGCGACACGTTGACCAACATTCAAAGCAAATGCCGTTTTACCGACTGATGGACGTGCAGCTAAGATAATCAAATCGCCTCGTTGAAAGCCTGAAGTCATTGCATCTAAATCATGGAATCCTGTCTTTAAACCCGTAATGTTTGTTGACGCACCCATCAACTCTTGCGTCTTTTCCCAAACTGACTGGACAACATCTTTTACGGTACGAAACTCACCAGTATGTTGATTACGTGTTATCTCTAAAATTTGCTTTTCAGCTTCCTCTATGTAAGCCGCAACATCCTCAACTTCATCGTAAGCTTGATCAATAATGTTTCCAGCTTTATCAATTAAGGAACGCAACACTGATTTTTCTTTGATAATATCTATGTAATACTTAATATTAGCTGTTGTTGGTACATACCCTGATAGTTCAACTAAATATTCAATCCCGCCAACTTGATCTAACTGTTGCAAATCCGACAATTGATTGGTTATAGTTGTTAAGTCTATAGGAATATTCTTTTGGCTAACAATACCAATTGCATGAAAAATGAGTTGATGATTGGACTGATAAAAATCATGTTCATCCAAATGAGACAAAGCTTCGTTCACAGCATGCTTAGAAATAAGCATCCCACCAAGTACTGATCGCTCTGCCTCTAAACTATTTGGCGTTTGTCTCATTGCGCAACCACATGCACTTTCACATGACCATCGACACCTTTAAACAATTGAACAGTTAGTTGATGATAACCTAAAGTATTCATGCTATCATTATGAATAATTTTACGTTTATCAAGTTCAATACCATGTTGTTTTTTCATTTGATCAACAACTTGTTTAACAGAAACACTACCAAAAACACGACCATCAGATCCAACTTTAACAGGTACTTTCACTTCAATGGATTCAAGCTTTGCTTGAATCTCAATAGCTTTTAAACGCTCAGCTTCTTGTTTTTCTTTCGCAACAGATTGTTGACTCGATAAAATGTCCATACTTGTTTTGGTTGCTTGAACCGCCAATTTATTTTTAATCAAAAAATTCATTGCATAACCATGCGCAACTTCAACAACCTCATCTTTTTTGCCTACATTCTTTACATCACTTAATAAGATCACTTTCATCTTCATTCACCCTACCCTTCAAATAATTTAACACTTCAATTTCAAGTTTAATAATCGCTTCCTCTATACTCGTCTGTGACATTTTTGTTGCCGCTAAACTAAAATGTCCTCCACCACCCAATGCTTCCATAATCATTTGAACATTGACATTGCTTTTTGATCGTGCACTGATGGAAACATATGTATCGTCAAGGCGTCCTACTGCAAAACTAGCCTCAATACCAATTGTATCTAACATGGTATTTGCCGCCTGAGCAAGTAACGCTTGTGTCACAAATTCATCTTCCTCACCATGAGCAACAAGCATACCCTTTGACAACTCAGTAGCTGACTGAATTATACCTGCCCTTTTTTTCAAGAGTGTATAGTCATCTTGTAAATGCTCATGTGCTTTTGTTACATTAGCACCTTCTCGTCTTAGCATTGCTGCCGCTTCAAATGTTCGTGTACTTGTACGGACCCTTAGATTATTTGTATCAACTAAAATACCCGTTAACATTAATGTCGCTTCATCTTCATGTAACTTAACATGTCCATCGAGGTACTGAAGTAACTCAACCAAAAGCTCTGTTGTTGAAGATGCAGCAGGTTCAATATACATGATCTCAGCTGAAGAAATATAATCCTCACTACGTCGATGATGATCAATCACAACCAAACGCTTTGCCTTTTCTACAAGCGCAGGAATCAATGTCATAGAAGCTTTATGATTATCAACAACGATAACCAAACTTTCTGGCTTAAATACATGTTGATAGTCTTTAGGTGAAATAATATGTTGCTTAAAATCCACCTTTGTCGATAAAATATCAACAGCTACTTTCGCCTTATTTTCAATACTCAATGGGTCAATCACCATATATGCAGGCACATCATAATGACTTGCCATTTTTACAATTCCTAAACTTGCACTAAGCGAATCAA
This sequence comes from uncultured Erysipelotrichales bacterium, assembly GCA_964632125.1. Classification (GTDB taxonomy): domain Bacteria; phylum Bacillota_I; class Bacilli_A; order Erysipelotrichales; family CAZWEF01; genus CAZWEF01. Next base: position 17,806 of record CAZWEF010000027.1, on the reverse strand, counting down.
AATCCGTCATTTGATGCCCCATCACAATAACATTCTTGCTTTCCAACATCATTTTTTTCAACGTTTGTGCCACCACACGTGCACGTACTTTTGAGTTCCTTGCACTAGCATCGCTTGAACCACCAAAGAAAAGCGGTTTATCATCTCCTGATTTAACTGCAACTTGATCACCACCACGACTAAGCGCTAAATCTAACGCACTTGTTGCCGCTTCTTCAAGCAGTAAAAGGCTATCTTGATGACGCCCAATCCCAATACTTAGTGTCGCTAATATGTTTATTTGATCGGTTTCTTTTTTGATTTTCTCAACAATTGAAAATTTGTCTTCGACCATTTTTTGATAACTTGATTCATGCACAACTGCAATATAGTTCTCACCACGATATCGGCGAATCACAACATCAAACTTAGTTGCCCATTCAGATAATATTTTTCGTACTGCTGATGTTAATAAAATAGCGTCCTGTTCATCTAGTTTATTCATCAAATCCTCATAATTATCTAGAGCAAGATACAAAACAACCATTTGAGAGTCATTATATCGTGTTTCAAGTTCGTGTACCAGTGTTACCTCTTGAATAAACACAACCAATTCCTCTTCTTTAAAATAAGCTTTATATGTTTTATCATCTCGAGTAAACACAACCGGGTTTGAACCATCAAAGACCGTTGGGTCGACCCATGTTTGCACAGAACGCCCAACCAAATCAAGTGACCTTAAGTCGAAAAATGAGCTTGTCCAAATAATTTTATAAGATTCATCAATCAAAATCATACCCACTTGTCCAAATTCCATCACTTCATTTGATTGTTTCCCAATCGCTTTATAAACAGTCATTGAAGACTCTTCAAACAACTCATTCATCATCAAAACAAGCCCTACAACGCCAACAAAATTAACAACGACAAATACATAAATCAAAAAATAACCATTTTTCCCAAAAATCAATATAAGTAGTGAGAACACCAAACTTTCAGCCATTAAAAAACCAAATAACATGCGACGATGTTTGTATATTTGCTCAAACATTCAACCCCTCCATTCACACCCTATTATAGGGAAAAAAAGCGGTACCCGCTTTTAATAAGACATCCCATAAGACAACCCGTATATATCCTCAGGTCGCTCGTAACAAGGATAATACCCTTTATAAGCACAAGAACTTCCTGCTGGATATGATGTACTTAACCCAAAGAAATAGCTTCCTGAGTTGTAGATACGATTGATAACATCCCCAACTGAAACATCTGGTCCATGATTAATAATCATATGATGTAAATGTGGTCCAGTTGAATAACCACTACTTCCAACTTCAGAAATTTTTGTTCCTTGTGTCACATACTTCACTTGGCCACCCCATCCCGACTCAGCACCCGCACCTCTACGATTATGAGCCATTTCAAGTGAATACACATTGCCATTTACTTGAACAACCATAATGACATAATTTGCGGTCATGGCATTTCGACATGGATCACCTGGATAACTATACGTTTCACAGTTATCTTTAACTGCCACAATATAGCCATTTGCAGGTGCAAGAATCGATGTCCCAACAGGTGCTGCAAAATCCATTCCATTATGAGGATAAGTAGAATAAGGATATGCCCAAGTACCAGCTGAAATATTAGCAGTTGGCAATGGCGCTAACCATCCTGCCGATGCCCAACCACCACCACCGCCTTCACTAGGTGGTATATATGCTTCAGTGTTAATATTAGAAATAGAATTTTTTAAGTCATCAGACGCTTCAACAACACCATTTAATTCTATCGCAAGTTGTGCTAACTTCTCTTCATACTCCGCTTTTAAAACAAGCGACGCTGCTTGCATTTCCACAAGATTTGCTTTTGCAGTATCCAAAGCAGCCTTATCTTGTTCCAAAAGTGTTTTATCCGCAATAAACCCATTAATTAATTCTTTATCATAACTAGAAATCATATCAATTGTTTCAATTTTTCTTAAGAAAACATCAAACGATTTAGCTGAAAATAAAAACTCAACATACCAATCTGTATTAATAATTGACTGCCATGCATACATACGATCCTTCAATTCTTCCTCACGTTTTGTAATACGTGCTTGAATTTCATCTATACGCACAAGCAATGCATCAATCTCTTGATTTTTTAGATCAATCTCTCTATCAAGTTGTTGAATCTTTTCAATTACAATTGATAAATCTGCTTCAGATGCTTTGATTGTTGCTTCAATATCTGCCTTTTTATTTGTCAATTGAGCATCTTTTTCTTCAAGATATGTTTTAAATGCACTACAGGTATTCGCCTCATCACGATTTAAATCTATACGTTTACACATCTCAATATACTGTGACTCATTTCCTTCAAAATTATCATCCGCCTTGATTGAACGTGATTGATTAAGCGTCACAAGCATCGCAATCGCAACCAAAATCAAACCTATCTTTTTCATAGAATCCTCCTAACTAAATGATGTTAACAAAAGTGTCATCTTACCTGCAACATTCATCTTCCCATCTGATAAGAAACTGTCCCCTATATTGACTGGTTGATTGTCCAACAACCCACTACCTTCAATGATTAAAACATGATAAAACTGACAATCATCTAACGCAAATGAATAATCCCCATCAAGCTCATAAGCCATGACACTAAAATATTGACATGTGCAGACCATTTTAACAACTCCTGGAAAATCAGGCTGATCCACAACTTTTGACGATGCATCAACTTGTGTTGCTTGATAATTTAGTACACGCAAACTTTCTTCAATATGCAATGGTCTTAGTTGTCCATTAGCATCTCTTCTTTCAAAATCAAACAAACGATACGTAATATTAGAATTTTGTTGTATCTCAGCAATCAAAATACCTTCTCCAATTGCATGTACTGTGCCAGCTGGCACAAACACAACATCTCCTTTTTTAACCATAACACGGTTTAAAAAATGTGTAATCGCACCATCAGCAATGGTCTTTCTAACAAGCTCAGGTGTCATATCTTGATTAAAGCCATAGTATAAATATGCACCAGGCACTGCATCAAGCACATACCAAACTTCTGTCTTTCCATTTTCGTTTTCATATTTAAATCCAAGTTCATCATTTGGATGCACTTGAATAGATAGTTTTTGTTTTGCATCAATGAGTTTTGCCATAACTGGAAACCGTGATGATTGTTTTAATTCATGCTCCCAAAATGACTGAAGTGATTGTTCCCCAATCATACTCATCCCATCTTTATGCGCAGATAGAACCCATGCTTCAGCTACAATTGGCATCTCTTCTATACCATTAAACATTGTTTTAAGTCTTGTACCACCCCATAAATAATCTTTAAAAGTTGGTTTTAATTTATATACCGCCATTGCAACACCTCTTTTTTCATTATACCACTAAATGCCTTGATTTGAAAACAATTCACGCAAAAATAAACAAAGTTAGTACTTTTAATCGCAATCAAAAACAATCTCATGTCTTTTTCTAATCTCATCCATAAGACCCAAAACAATCTCTATTGTATCTTCTCTTAGTAACTGATGAACTGTTTGCCCCTTCACCAAATCAATCATCACCCCTAATTCATAAACCAATGTATTGGGGTTAAATGTCGTGCCCACATCTGATTTAGTCCCATCATGTTCCAATTTAGTTAATGTCCTAACTTCAGAAACATGTTCAAAAAGCAGCGTCCCATCTTGACCAATAATGCGATTTATTTGATCACTGACAACAAGCTTTGAATAACATATATCAACATCAAACCCATCATAATTCAAAATGAGATGACCATCTAAATCCATCCCTTTTTTTGTCACAATCAATTGGCTTGATAATTGATTTGGTCTTCCAAAAAGCTCAACCGCACATGTTATTGGATAAACACCAACATCAATGAGTGCTGATCGATGTGGATTGTCATGTTCATGCTTACTTACGCGTTCAAAAGTGAGATAGACGCGAACCGGATCTCCAATTGTTTCCAATTGCTTTTTTAGTTCTATAAAATTTGGTGTATAGACCGTTTTCATGGCTTCCATAACCAATGTTTGCGTTTGGTTGGCTTTGTATTTAATGCCTTGGTATGCCCTTTTATTCATCACCAATGGCTTTTCACAAAGAACTGGTATGTCATGTTCAATTAACTGTAACAAATATGCTTCATGTGTAAATGTTGGTGATGCCAAATAAACAAAATCCAAATCTGCAATTAATACATCCTCAAAACATTCATAAACCAAAGCAATACCCCATTCTTTCGCTATTTGTTTTGTTTTTTTTACATCTCTAGAATAAATACCAACCACTTCAACACCTTGATAAAAAGTCGTTGCATCCAACATCTTTTTAGAAATCCAACCTGTACCAATAATCGCAACCTTTATCATATACGTTGTTTTTTACTCATACTGTATTTATATAAACGACCAACCATATAGCGTTTACTAAATTCAATAACTCGATTCGCATCATCGTAAGTTGTTGCATCACAAAACATGATTGGATCACCTACATGAATATCTAATTTTGAAGCGATATAATCAGTCGCCAAAGTTGCTTCATGGATTTCATTTAATTCGTGAATGGTTAGATATAATACATTTTCAATATATTCAAAAACAGACTCCTTAATTTCTTCTATTTTAGGTTGTTCTTTCATCACTTGATGACTAAAATAACTAACAAAATAACCAATCTTTTTATCGTCAGCCCATTTAACTCGCGAAATTTGTGTAACCAAATCCCCAACTTCAATACCAAGTTTTAAAGCGACATATGCATCTGCTTCAACTGCACTAATCTTAACATCACTAACACGTGTTTTCACACCTATATCTGCCATTTCTTGTTTAAAACTCTTCAAATACTGTGTGTTAGCCAGTAAGCGTTCTGTATAGATTACCCGTGTCCCCATGCCTTGAATCCGCTCTACATAACCTTCAAACTCTAACTCATGAATGGCTTGTCTAACCGTAATTCGACTCACATTAAAAAGGGCTTTATACTCTAGTTCTGTCTTAATGAGTTCATTATATTTATAAACCCCTTCTTCTATTTGGGTTTTTATAATTCGCTTAATTTGAATATATAAAGGAGATGACCCTTTACTACGATCAAGTCTCATAACATACCTCCATTCATCTTTATAAGTATTATAACATATTCAAACAAACAAAAAAATACTTATCCACGTATCTCTTGCATTGCAACTTTAATTAACGTATGATAATAAAAAAGGAGATCACATGAAAAAGGTTGGCTTAATCGGTGGCATGAGTTGGGAAAGCACTCAGTTATACTATTGTGAACTTAATCAAATCATCAAAAAAGAACTCGGTGGACTACACTCAGCAAGATGCATCATCAACAGTTTAGATTTCGAGGTCATTGAAGCACTTCAATCATCAAATCAATGGGATAAAAGTGCCCATCATTTGATCCAAGCAGCACAAGAACTACAAAAAGCAGGTGTTGATTGTATTGCTATTTGCAGTAATACCATGCATAAGGTTGCTCCACAAGTTATGCAATCAATTGATGTTCCTTTTATTCATATTGCAATTGCAACTAGAGATATTTTAATCCAAAACAAGATATCAAAAGTAGGACTACTAGGAACAAAATACACAATGGAAGATGATTTCTATAAGATGTGGCTTACCAAAGCCGGCATTAATGTGATCATACCAAACAAAGAAGACAAAGAAACAGTACATAACATCATTTTCGACGAGCTTTGCTTAGGTAAAGTAAAGAAATCTTCTAAGCAATTATATTTAACCATTATTGATAAAATGATTCAAGACGGTGCCCAAGGTATTATTCTAGGATGTACTGAAATCGGGATGCTTATTAAGCAAACCGATACAGCAATCCCCTTATTTGATACAACCTATATCCATGTAAATAAACTAGCAGCGTTTGCATTAGACCAAGATGGGTCTTGCACTTCTAAGTAGATCTAACATGCATCATCAGCGAACATTTTATTATAGCACCACAAAAAGCTTTGCAATGATTTACTCTTTTTGAACTTATTGTTTCGTTGCATAGCTAAATGAAGTGCTTCATGATTAAACAAGGTTCTTATGGACACAATTGTTTAAAAGCTTAACACAATAAATGAATACCAATAGGAGGTAATTTGATGGACCAAGTACTTAAAAATTATATTGACGCTACAAACAGTCATGACTTTAACAATTTAATCCCGTTAATATCAGAAGATGCTTATTACTTATTTGGTGATAAAAAATGTTCAGGCATTGACGCCATTCGTGCTTACTTTGAACATGCTTGGCATCTAATTAAAGAAGAGATTTACAATGCTGTTGATATTAAAACAATATATGCGGATGAGCACACTAAATTATTTGTCTATCGCTACACATACGAAGGTTATTACCAGGGTAAGTTTGTTTCAGGACAAGGTCGAGCAACCAATGTTTTCATTAAAGAAAATGGGCGGTTTGTTTTGTATCATGAACATTTAAGTCAACTAACAGAGCATAACTTTTAATGATCTAATATGCTTTGATTCTAATTGAGAAGTTTTGAATGGATTGGTGTGAGTAAATCAACATACTCGTTTTATAAAGAAATACAAAAGCGCCCCATTTTATGAGACGCTTGTGTATTGTCATACTTTTTACTGTGAACGATTTATGAGAACCATGTTTTAAACTTAATTCATAACATCAACTAACCACAAACCATTTGCTCAAAATACTTTGAGCTTTTTTAGTAGGCCGCTAATGTCCCATCCGCTCTAGATTCAGTACCACCCACATAAACACCATTTTCTTGACGTAAAATAATTTGTCCTCTTCCATACATAATCGATTCATTTGCATACACAATTTGATGCCCAAGATTGAGCAATCCTAATGCAATTGATGATGGAAAATCAGGTTCAACTTCAATGATGTTGTCTTTTAACCATTGCCAACGCGGTGCATCTAGTGCATCTTGAGGACTTAAGTTAAAATCAATCAAACTAGATAACACTTGAAGATGCGCTTGCGGTTGAAGCGGCCCACCCATCACACCAAATGGCCCTAAGTGACGTCCATTTTGACTTAAAAAACCTGGAATGATTGTATGATAAGGTCGTTTACCTGGTTTAATTTCATTTGCATGTCCCTTTTCCAATGTGAACTGAGCACCTCTATTATGTAGACAAACACCATAATCTTCAACAACGCATCCACTACCAAACCCGGTATAACAGCTTTGGATATATGAAACCATGTTCCCTTAACTATCTGCAGTTGCAAGATAAACAGTGCCCCCACCAGGTGCTTTATCAGCCACTGGTAATGTTGCATGTTCATCACTAATGGTTTTGAATCTTTTTTTAGCATAAGCCTTATCAATTAATGTTTCAACAGGGACATTGGCCATTTTAGGGTCTCCAATGTATGCCATACCATCAACAAACGCTGTTTTAATGGATTCGATTTGACGATGATAGGTTAAGACATCTTCTTTATAGGTCATTTCAAAGTTTTCCAAAATATTCATGGCTTCAAGCACAACCAATCCTTGTGTATTAGGTGGCAATTGCCAAACATCAAAACCTCGATAATTGGTACTCAGTACATCCACATATTCGACATCAAATGATGCCAAGTCTTTTTTTCTTAAAGCACCACCATGTTTTAACATAAATGTCTCAATTGCGTCAGCAATTTCACCTGAATAAAATGCATCTGCATTGGTTTCACCTATTAAACGAAGTGCTTTACCATGATTTTTTAAAACAATACGATCACCAACTTGTGGAATTTTACCATCAGGACAAAAGGTATTAAACCAACTCTCTAGCGCAGGGTTATTTTCTCTTTGAGCACTATAAATGCGATGATAACGCTTAATCAAACGTGCAACAGTTGGTGCCAGTGCGAATCCATGTTCAGCTAAAAAGATGGCTGGTGCAAGTACATCGGCTAAAGGTAATTTCCCAAACTTCTTTGATAAAGAAGCCCATGATTTAGGAATACCAGGTACGGTCACAGGATCAGTCCCAAATAGTGAAATACTCTCTCCCTTTTGTCTTAACACATCAACATCAATTAATTCAGGTGCAAAGCCTGAACCATTTAGCCCATACAACTCACCCTGATAACTGATAATGGCAAAGGCATCTCCTCCAATACCATTTCCCGATGGTTCTACTACTGTCAAGGCCGCTGCCGTTGCTATTGCTGCATCAATGGCATTACCACCTTTTTTAAGAATCTCAAGACCAGCTTGAGCAGCATATGGATTTGATGAACCCACCATGCCATTAGCACCATATACTAGATTACGTGTGGAACTGTATTTCTTTACAAACGGATCAAATGTTAACATAGTTTATCTCCTATCGAATAAATTGTACTAGAATACCTGCTGTAATGACTGAAAATGTTGTAACTGATGCAAACCCTGCGACAACATAACGTGCCCCAACCATTTCCATGATGTACTCTTGTTCATCTGCATCATCTGTGATGGCCTTTGCAATTTCTTGGGAAATAAGGTAAGTTGCTGGGAACCCAAGCAATTGCCCCATAGCAATACCCATAGCAATATTTTTAGATCCAATAATTTTCCAAGTTGGGAGGATGTAAAAAACAATATATGTTAGCACTAAAAATGTTGCAAAAACCAAAACTAAATAGCCACTGAATTTAACCAAATCATCTAATGTCACTTTTGCTAGTGAAGGAATAATAGAAGCAAACACAGCAACTGATAGTAAACCATTAGATTTCCCTTTCTCTAAGATTTTAGGTGGCACAAGTCCTAAATAACCAACTGTAGCACCTAGAATCAATGCGAAAATCGTATAATGAATATCAACAAAAGGTTTGACAATTGCACTCAGTTTAAAACTAATAAGAACAAATAATGCTGCAATGGCAATACAAACAAAATCAGTAAAGTATTTTGAATATTTTTGATAGAACATAACTTTTGTTGTCATACTTTGTTCAACTTTTTTAACTGTTGGTTTTTCAGCACGATATGTTTCAAGCAAAATACGTGCCTCTTTCAACCCAAAATAAGATGCAATTGGTGCCCCAACAAACTTTTGAATGGCATATAAAATGGCAACAAATGCAGCGACATCTTTCGCCCCAATTTCAAGTGCTTTATCAGCAATGACTTTTGTTGCAATAATCCCTCCATTAAGTACAGGAATCGATCCAATTGCAAAATTATTACCCACAAAAGGAATTAAGACAAGCATTGCTAAACCTGCAACAACCATTGAAATAAGTGTTATTAAAACAGTCCGATATTCCAAAGCAAGTTGCTTTAAATTAATCATTGTCCCCATGTGAAACACAATATATCCTGCTGCCCAAACTGCAATAACATCTAAAGTTGATTTAGCAATAATATCATCAGGAATGATATTAAACATAAACCCAAGCATAAAGATAAGTAATGCAATAAATACAGATGAAACCTTTGCCTTTGTCGCAACACCTAAAATATCTCCAAACGCAAAAATCCCAAAACAAATTAATAATGCTGGTAAAATATCACTAATCGTCATAACTTCTCCCCCTTTAAATAATTACTTTTAATTTAACCACAATACACACTTAAATTCAAGTATTCATAAAATATAAGCCATCATTTTTCTTGATTCTTTCTATCAAAATAGTTGATAACACAATGTTCTTGTATCCAACTATAAAAAAAGATAGAATAGAAGATGAATAGGGGGTTAATTTATGTACCATGCATTTCGTTTAACAAAAGGACAAGATTTACTAATTGAAATTGAAAACTACATCCAAAACAACCACATAAACGCAGGCGTAATCCTTTCAGGTGTTGGGTGTGTTGATCAGTATCATATTAGACTAGCTGATGGTGTTACTGAAACAACAATAGTCGGAGCATTTGAGATTGTTAGCTTAATGGGGACACTCAGCCTTGATGGGTGTCATCTACATGTTAGTTTTTCCGACACATCGGGGCTCACATGGGGTGGTCATTTAATGGCTGGTTGCCTTGTCAATACAACAGCAGAAATTGTTTTACTCGCACTCAACGATTTAAACTTCAGTCGCTTATTTGATGCAAACACTGGTTACGATGAATTAGTAATTCAACAACTTAAAACAAAATAAAGTCCATTAATTTGGACTTTTTTCACATATAGATTTAAGATCAAGGATAGCTTGATCCCACATATCTTTCATCCCTTCATAGAAACGATCAACAATGCTTAGTTCAATCGTTAATAGACACCCTGATTCATTTTGAGTAATTGTATATCGTTCATATTGCTGATTGAAATCTGCTTCAACCTCAAACGCTCCTAGTTCTTGTAGATACTGGTATGCCAGCACATGTGGTGCTAAACATTTTGTGACAAGGGTTTCGATACCATGCCCTTCATCGTCTATAAATGTGACATGGTTTGATTGTTTTATCTCTCCAATAAATGTTGCGGCAGGGTGAAAGGCTTTAGACCATTGTCTAAACATCTTTTGATCTGTTAATACATGCCAAATCGTTGATGGTTTGGCATCAATGCGTATTTCTTTCACAATTGTTTTCATAGTAGCCTCCTAATTATCTTCATTTTACTCCTGTTAAGCAATAAAAACAATTGGTATCATCAAATAAATATGATAAAATATATACCATAAGGTGGTGAGAATATGTACACAGGAGATCAACTAAACTAATACGATAGGAGGTTTTTATTATACTCACCATACATCATTTATCAATTCATTTATTAAATGGAAGAACCATGATTAAAGATTTAACATGTTCATTAAAAAAGGGACAACGACTAGGTCTTATTGGAGAAGAAGGAAATGGCAAATCAACATTATTAAAAGTGATTGCAGGTGATCTTTTGGTTGATCATTATGCTTATGTGGAAGGACATGTTGAAACAAAACATTGTATCATTGGTTATTTCAAACAAGAAGAGCGTGACTACGATGATTGCTTTGTCGTTGACTACTTACTCACACAAAAGCCTGAGGATATGATAGATCCATCAAGTTATGCAACTTTAGCAACCATTCAAAAAATGCTGCATCGCTTTGCTTTACCAATAGATTTAATTGAGTCCAATCAGCTTTTTTCTACTTTGTCTGGTGGTCAAAAAGTAAAGCTTCAACTACTCAAAATGTCACTAATCAAACCTGATCTTTTATTACTTGATGAACCAACCAATGATTTAGATGTTACTTCAATTGGTTGGCTAATTGACTATTTGAAATCATTATCTTGTACCATTGTATGTGCTAGTCATGATGTTTTCTTTCTTCAATCATGCATGACACAAATTTTACATCTTGAGCAAAGAAATAAGAAAACAAAACCAGTGACGACATTTTATGAAGGCACATTAAACGATTATTTATTGGAGCGTTCAAGCAAACAAGAAAAAAATTTACAAGAAGCAAACAATCAAAAACGTCAATTTGAGCAAAAAAAGGCAAGATTGAATAACATTAGGAACGCTGTTCATGATGCTCAAAATAATGTCTCTAGACAAGATCCTTTTAAAGCAAAAGCATTGAAAGTTAAAATGAAATCAATTAAAGCCCAAGAAAAGAAACTTGCAAATGAAACCTTACTTCAAGTAGATGATTTAGAAGAAGGCATTGATGTATTTTTTGAACCAACGTTTGTCCCATCTACTAAAATATTGTTTTCATATGATCATTTAGACTTAAGTATCGCTGGTAAAACACTCATTCATAACGCATCTTTTAAACTCATTGGTCATCAAAAAATAGGATTAACAGGTGAAAATGGCGTTGGCAAAAGCTTACTAATGAAAAAGTTCTACCAAGATTTAGCACCAACATTGAATGTAGCATACATGCCTCAAAACTATCAAGAACACATGGATCTGTGTCTTAGCGCAATTGACTATATAAATCATCCATTTGCTCAAACCCTTCTTGGGCGCATGCAGTTTCTACACCATGAAATGATTGTTCCAATGTCTCATATTAGTGAAGGTCAAAAAGCGAAAGTTTATTTGGCCCATATGATTCTTTCAAAACCAGATATCATTTTACTTGATGAACCAACTCGAAATATTTCTCCCCTAAATCTTCATCAATTCATCAATATTTTCAAATCATTTAATGGTGCCATTTTGACCATTTCTCATGACCAACTTTTCATCAAAGAAGTACTTGATCATGTCTATGTCATTGAAGATAAAACCATTAAACAACTATCATAAAAGGCACCTCTTTTGAAGTGCCTTTTATCATGTTCATTAAATGGTTAAACCCCTTATCTAGACAGTGATAACAAATTTAGTTTTGCCATCTTTTCAATGTTGGATAAAGCTTACTCAACATTTGTTTGAACTCATCATGTGACATCGGAATTTCCCATTCTTCTCGATGATCTAAGCAATATTGTATCATATCCTCCATTGTACCTTGATCGGTAAACGCCCCTTCTTTAAAACAATGCGAACAGTAATCACTATTTTGACTACCATCTTTATTTGTACCATACTCCTCTGATGATGTTAGTGGCATACCACAACTTTGACATATTTTCATTTCTTCCATATTCTTTCTCTCTCTTTCTATGTTTATTTAACATAGCTTAAGTATACAATATGAAAGATGACACCATTGTGTCATCTTACTTAGTTTTAATTACATTTAGCTAAATCATCGGTAGTTAGACTAAATATCAAGACATCAATGACAAACCTAGCATCATCAAAACAAGCTGAAGTTTGTAGTTTAAAAGATATAATATGACCTGATTTGAATAAACTGTTGCAAGCTTAAAAAACTAGTAATCATAGAATGGAGTTGTTTGTTTGCTGATAACTTTTTAGTTAATATAATCGTTATGCCTATCACCATTAAATCAATAACCATGTTTACTTCAATACAAATGACAGACTATGTGTGACGTCACAAGCTGAACTATGTATAAATGACACTATTTCGCTAGATTTGCATTCCCTTCAAGAAATGCGTTGACATCTTCTAAGAAACGATTGATGTTTTTGTCTGTCATCTTGATATAAAATAATCGTTTGTTGTTTTGACCAATCACTTTGATATCCATACCATGCGATTGAATCACTTGCTTAATATCCGAAAAACTATACGTTCGCTTTCTTTTAAGAAAAGCATGGTACTCAATGGTTGTTTCAAAGATTTTTATCCGATAAAAAGTACCAACAAAAAGTAACCCATGAAAAAATAGTGCCATCATGATCCAACTTACAATGGCAAATGACCAATTGATACTTGCATAGCCATCCTTCCACATCATATACATGGCAATAGCTAATGTCATTAAAACAAATTCCACAAGGAAATAACCAAACCATAGTGTAAATGTACTGCGCCTAACTGTATATTGCTTCATCCCAATCATCCTCTAATATTGATAGTGTATAATAGTTTGTGTAAATGAAAGTTGAAATAGAAAAGGAAGTTCTTTTAGTTAAAATAGTATTTGACAAAATATTTAGAAAAGAGGACTTCCTATGAATCATTCTACTAAACAAATTGCTCAAGCGCTAGCCCCAAAACAAGATATTAAAGAAACATTTAGATTGCAGCTAGAACAAGTAGTCAATCAGTTACTTGAATCAGAGCTTGCCATATACCTTGACTATGAAGTAGTTGAACGTTTGATAAGTTCAACAGCTACCATCCTATGAAGTTGTTTAGGGTTTGAATCTAGTAGTAAGTCAATTGCTTGTTTTGCCAACATTTGCTTATCCTGTTTAATAGTTGTAAGTGGAATAATTGCTTGTTTGGCGATTGTTGAATCATCAAAACCAATAATTTCACAATCAGTTGGAACTTTAAATTGATTTTGTAGCATAATGTTTAAAAACATGACACCATGATTATCGTTTGAGAAAGCAATACCATATTTTTTTGCTTTACTTTCTTGAACAGTATGGAAAATTTCCAACAAGAGTTTAGTGTCAAGATCACATTCTTTGGTTGAATGATACTCTACTAATTGATATGGAACATGATGTTGACTACAATAGAATTGAAAAGCTTCTAGTCTTTTATTTGCTGTTCTTTCACTACTTGATGAACTACGGCAATAAAAAATTTTATCACACATATTTGTGTGCAAGGTTTTTGCTTGTAATAATCCACCACGATAATTATCAGAATATACACCCTTTATATGTTTACATTCACGTTCTATACCAATGATATTAGGATGTAACTTTGCCAATGTTAAAGAATCAATCGTATTTGATAAATTGATAATTCCCTTTACTTGATAAGAGGATAATTCACGTATATATTTCTTTTCTTTTATACTATCACTATTACTACTAAAAACGATACATTGTAAATTACAAGCATCTGCGTAAAGTAATAATTCCTGTAATACGTTATCATAAAAATCATAGGTCATATTTGGAATGATAATTCCTATTAAATCTGTTGTACCGGTCGAGAGTACTTTGGCATATCGGTTTTTTGAGTAGTTTAATTCTTCGATTACTTTCTCAATTTTCCGTTTGCTTTTTTCAGCCACTAAATCAGGATTATTAAAGTATCTAGATACTGTTGCAATACTTAAATTGGCACGCTTTGCAATTTCCGGCATTGTTTTGTTGTTATGTCTCATTTTATCACCATCTATATTATAACATTAATTCATATTAAAATTTATATAAAAAAATGTAAACGCATATCATTTTATCCTTGAACAATGTTTCGAGTATGTTATAATAGAAATGTAAACGCATATCATTTTAAGGAGGATTATATGAAAAATAAAAAAATAGTAGTTGAAATACTAGATGCAGTAGGTGGTGAGTCGAATATTCGAAATTTTGAACATTGTGCCACGCGTTTAAGAATTATTCTAAATGATAATAATTTAGTGGACCAAGAAAAGGTTAAAACAATTACTGGATGTAAAGGGCATTTTTTTAACACAGGTCAGCATCAGTTTATTTTTGGTACTGGAAAAGTGAATGAAGTATATGCTGATTTTAAAGCAATGGTTCAAATCGAAAATGTTGATTTTAAACAAAACGTATATGCAAATATGAGTGTACCTCAAAAAGCAATACGTACATTGGCTGATATTTTAATTCCTTTGATACCGGTACTGGTAACAACAGGGTTATTAATGGGAGTTCGTGGATTGTTAATCGAATTAGGATTGCCAATTGAAGGTAATACACTTGTATTATTTCAAATGTTAACCGATACAGCTTTTGCTTTTTTACCGGTATTAATAGCATATAGCGCTACTAAAAAATTTGGTGGTAATCCAATCATTGGGATTGTTGTAGGATTAATGATGGTTGCTCCACAGCTACCAAATGCATGGGCAGTAGCAAGTGGGGATGCGCTGCCACTAACATTCTCGTTATTTGGCTTAAAGTTGGGAATTGTCGGTTACCAAGGATCAATTTTGCCAGCTATTTTAGCAGGTTATATGGTTTCTAAAATAGAGTTAAATCTACGTAAAGTAGTACCGCAAATAATGGACTTAGTAGTAACGCCATTCTTAACGATTACGATTACGATAGCATCGATATTGTTTATCCTGGGGCCTATTACACATATGATTGAAACGAGTGTTACCGGTTCAATTATCTCACTTATTAATTTCCCACTAGGAATTGGATATATTGTATTTGGCGCATTCCAACAAGTACTTACGATTACAGGCTTACATCATTCTATAGGTATTATCGAATTAGATTTACTTGCCAATACTGGGAAAAATGTTATTCAACCTCTTACTACTGCTAGTATGGCTGGTCAATTTGGAGCAGCTGTTGGATTTGCCTTTTTATTAAAAGATAAGTTAAAACGTGCGAATGCTTTATCTGCTTCTTCTTCAACTTTATTTGGCATTACGGAACCATTACTATTTGGAATTAATCTACTAGATATGCGTATTTTTATATCTGGTATAATTGCTGGTGGAGTTGGAGGACTATTAGTCTACATCTTTGATTTAAAAGCATCGGGTATGGGTATTACATTCATTCCAGGATTATTACTATACACAGGCGATTTTACTGGTTTGATTCAGTACTTAATCGTTATTGTTGCTGCTTTCGCAATCGGTTTTATTTTGATACAATTACAGCGTAAGGATTTGAATAAGAATGAACAATGAACAAAATAGATATACATCAAAACTATATGAACCAGCCTCTACCTTAACTGATGGTGTGATTGCAAATAAAAAAAATAAAGTTAAGCAAGATAAATTATACTATCCTAGATTACATCTTGCACCACCATTTGGGTTATTAAATGACCCAAATGGTTTAGCTTATTTTAATGGTTATTATTACATATTTTACCAATATCATCCAAATCAAGTGGATCATGGTTTAAAACATTGGCGCATGTTTAAGACAAAGGACTTTACAACATATGATGATTTTGGTATTATCTTAGCCCCACATAATGAGGATGATAATTTTGGTGTTTATTCTGGTGGAGCGATACCATTTAATGATGAACTGTTGTTGTTCTATACTGCCAACCATCGTGACTTACAAGATACAAAAGTAAGGAAACAATCTCAATATTTAGTATCCTTAAATAAGGAAGATACAATCAAAGAGCGTATCCAGATTATACCTTATAACGATCACTATACAGAGCATTTTCGTGACCCATACCCGATTATTTTAAATGGTATAGAATATATTTTAATCGGTGGTCAACGACATGCTAAAAGTGGTTGTATTGTTGCATATGAATGTAGCCATCGATTTCGAACTATCATTAAAGCAAAAGAGTTAAAGCTACCACAACAGCTAAACAGTTCTTATATGATTGAATGTCCTTGTCTCTTTCAACAAGATGAACAATTTGCGCTGATATTCTCACCTCAAGGTTTAACTACTGAAGTTGTTACACAAAAAAATATTTTTGATGTCATGTATGTAATTGGAACTTCGCTTGATGGATTAGCGAACAAACCATTACAGCAGTTAGATTATGGTTTTGATTTTTATGCACCACAAGTATTTAATGATGGACAGCGCTCGATATTAATTGGATGGTTGGGTCAAGCTATGACAATATACCCATACGATGAGATATATGAATGGTCACAAATGTTGACATTACCAAGAGAAATTAAAATTCAAAATAATCAAATATATCAACTCCCACTTCCTGAATTACTAGTCTGTAGGAAGGCACAAAGAGGCATTACTAAATTTCAAGAAATAACTTCAAGAGTGATGGATTTTGAGTTTTATGCAACTCTTTTTGAAATGAAAATTGGTAATGATTTAAATTATATTCAAATTGCTTTGCATGATGATACCTTTACTTTTGATCGTTCTCATATGGATAAACAAGTTAATATTGAATATGGGAGTCAAAGAATGGTACAGCTTAAACCGTGTAATCATGAATTTAGAGTTATAGTAGATGCATCCGCTATTGAAATCTTTATTGATGCTGGTAGATATGTACTGACAAGCCGCTTTTTTATCGAAAACATGCAGTATATTAAAGTTAGTGGTGATCTTGTTGGAAACATGTATGATATGAATGAAATAACAGTAAATGAGTGTTTTTAATGTTGTATGCAGGTGTTGAAGCTGGTAGAACTAAGTTTCTTATAAATATATGTGATGATACATATGACTTTATTATAACAACCTCAAAAGAAGCTTGTTCAAACTACAGTATTGTTGGACATTTGAAGGAAACTTTTCATGTCCAATTAACTTTGACACCGATGTAAATGCTGCGTGTCTAGCCGAAACAATACTCTCCCCACAACCACCAAGAGATGTTGTATATACATAACAGTTCGAACCGTTGTAGATGCTG
>CAZWEF010000026.1:0-22702 GCA_964632125.1 uncultured Erysipelotrichales bacterium | reverse complement strand
TTCAAATTATTTTCCAAGATCCATATTCATCATTAAATCCAAGACTAAGTGTTGGCCAAATTATTGCTGAAGGGTTAACTGCCCATGGTATGTTTAAACGTGGCTCAGCAGAACTTGATGCTTATATTAAAGACATTATGAAAAAATGTGGATTAGAGGAATACTTTATTCATCGTTACCCACACCAATTCTCAGGAGGTCAACGCCAACGTATTGGTATCGCTCGTGCATTGGCTTTGAAACCAAAATTTGTGGTATGTGATGAAGCAGTAAGTGCACTGGATGTTTCGATTCAATCTCAGATCATTAACTTATTGATGGATTTGAAAGAAGAAGAAGATTTAACTTACTTATTTATAACACATGACTTAAGTGTTGTGAAGTACATTAGTGATCGTATTGGTGTTATGTATTTAGGTAATATGTGTGAGCTTGGAACTTCAACACAAATCTTTAAAAATCCACTTCACCCATATACTAACGCTTTACTTCAAGTTATTCCAACAACCGAAGAGAAAAGTTCTGGGCGTATTGACACTTTGGAAGGTGACATACCAAGTCCAATTAACCCGCCAAAGGGATGTAAGTTTTGCACACGTTGTCCTAAAGTAATGGATGTGTGTAAAAACAAACCACCTAAGTGGCAAGAAGTTGAAGATGGACATTTTGTTGCGTGTCACTTATATGAATAACATGAATCCATTTTCTAAAAAACGTAAGCAAACATTTGATGAAGAACTAGAAAAAGACGATATCAAAGCAATGATACTTGCGGGTTGGATTGTTTTTCTTCCTATCGTCTTTGTCTTTTGCTTGTTGCTGATTCTTTTATTGTGGATCATTTAGAAGACTCTATGGAGTCTTTTTGTCTATACATCTTTAAATAATCTAAATTTTTTTATTGACAAAGGATACTAATTGTTTTAATATGATAGAAATCAATCTATTGGTGTATACTGTGTGGATTGAAAGAATAGGGGGAATAACATGAATAAAATCGTTAAGTATTTTATAGTTTTGTGTTTGGTATTAACGCTTTTTGGATGCACTACGTCTTCTACTGCTCAAGTTGTAAATGGATCAACCGCAACCATAGCTGGTGAATTCATGAATGGATGGGGTACAGGTGCAACAGATAATGCCATTAGAGAATTAATTCTAGGCTATCCAATTGCAACAACTGATCAAAATGGTGAACTTGTATTTAACAAGACTTTATTCAAAGAAACAAATGCTTTGCAAAATGATGATGGTTCAAAGACGTATACATTTACGATGAATGAAGGCCTCAAATATACAGATGAAACTGAGATAACTGCACAGGATTATATTTTCTATTTTCTATTAATGGCTTCACCGCAAATCTCAGCATTAGAGGCAACTTTACCTGTTGGTGTTAATTTCGTTGGTTATGATGCATACAACAAAGGGGAAACAAATAGTTTTAAAGGTATACGATTGATTGATACTTACCAATTTTCAGTGACAATCGATGCTTCTAAACTACCAAATTATTTTGAGATTGGTTATTTTGGATCAGGATCAAGTGCAGCTACTGCTTTACCAATGCACGTGATTGCACCAAGTGCTTCTATAAAAGATTCTGATCAAGGTGCTACGATTGAAGGTTTAACCGTAGAAGAATTAACAAAAACAATATTGGACCCAACTACAGGGTATCGCTTTAATCCTCAAGTAACTGCTGGTCCATATCATTTGACTTCATTTGATGCAAACACCAAGACAGCAACGCTTGAAATCAATAAATTATTTAAAGGGAACTTTGAGGGACAAAAGCCATCAATCAAAACACTTGTGTTTAAAGCAGTGACACAAGAAACAGCGCTCAGTGAATTGGAATCAGGGGCGATTGATTTTTACACAGCTTCATCTTCAAGCGAAATTGATGCTGGTAAAAAGCTTGAAGAAGCAGGGAAAGTTAATTCTCATAATTATCCTCGAAATGGGTATGGATACCTTAATTTCCATATGAATAAAGATGCGACACAATTTAAAGAAATTAGACA
The DNA here is from genome assembly GCA_964632125.1 of uncultured Erysipelotrichales bacterium. GTDB lineage: Bacteria > Bacillota_I > Bacilli_A > Erysipelotrichales > CAZWEF01 > CAZWEF01. Next base: position 20,675 of record CAZWEF010000026.1, on the reverse strand, counting down.
AGCGATTAACTATGCACTCGATAAAAATGAATTCATCAAACAATACTCGGGATCGTATGCACAACTTGTGTTTGGTGAATACACACTAGCACAATGGCAGTTTAAAGAGTCAGAAGAAGCATTGTCAAAATTTAATAACTATTCCTTCAATCTCGAAAAAGCCAAAGAAGTCCTAATTGAAGGTGGTTGGATTTATGGAGCTGACGGAAATCCCTATGTAACAGGCACACGTTATAAAAAGTTAGATGATGGAACACTTTTACCAGCTCATGTTAATTGGATGGGAACAACTGATAACATTGTGACGACTATTGTTAAAACATTATTACCAGATGCCCTTAAAAAGGTTGGTATTGATGTCGTGATTACTGAGAAAGACTTTACAACGTTACTCAAAGAAATTGTGAATCCTGAATCTGAATACACCATGTTTAATGTTTCATTTAACTTCTCACCTGTAGATGAACCAAAATTGAGATATACACTAGATGAACGATTTTGGGGTGTATCCAATACAAGCTTCTCTAGTGATCAAAAGTTAGCTGATCTTGCAGCAGCTGTTGCTAATAGAGAACCATCAGATAAAGAAGGTTACTTAAAAGCATGGTTAGAGTTTCAAACGTATTTCAATGAAACACTTCCTAAAATACCGTTGTTCTCAAATCAGTATTTTGACTTCTATAACAAGAAAATTGAAGGTTTAGATACGAGTTCAGTATGGACTTACCAAAGTGCAATTCTTTACGCAACATCAAAATAAGAAGCAAAAAGGACCTTAATGGTCCTTTTTAACAATCAACTGGTGATATTCAAGATGAACTAAGTTTGCTTGTGCAACAAAATCATACACAACTGTTGCTTTTAACTCTAAATCAAGCATTTTACTAACACCTGGTTTATATGCAGTTACAAGTGGGTAATCAAGCTGTTTTTTTACTTTATTCAAAATAGCCTGACCCTTTTCATTAAAGCCCAAGACACGCAGATAATCTAAGCTAAGATGTTCTTTTTGATGATTGGTAAGCAGGTGAACAATGGTCCTTTGAATACGAGCACGTGTATATCGTTTGCTTACACATGCATCAATTAAATCAATCATATTATGAACTTGCTCGATTTTTTTCTTAAGAAGATTTTCAATACCTTCAGTGACAAGGAAAGTGCTATTGAGTTCATCATTTGAATGCGTACACAGGATATATTTGAGTAAGTCAAAATAATCATCTAAATAAACATGATTTAAAGTATTTAAAAGGGAATACATAGACGTCGCTTGTGAAACATCATGACCAAGTTTTAGACCATGACGAATGGCAGATGCACTGGCGATGGTTGAGAGCGCTAGGTCATGATAATCATTGCTTCTTTTAATGATCATTGGTTTTATTGATGGATTAATCTTATTGATTGCATCTAAATAAAAATAACCAAGTACATCGTTAGGCTTAAGATTTAAATCATTCATATGCTTAACATAACTGATGCCATCTTTGATGGGTAAAGAGGCTTGATGATGTAAATGAGTTTGGATATGCTGGTAATCAATTGAACCAGTTTCACTACCAAAACAAAGATAGTCAATGCCAATTTGATTTAAAACTGAGATGGCACCAAAAGCAAACTGATCAGCGCTCTGAACAACATAATAAAAAGGCAGTTCAAGTACAAGATCAACACCATGATCTAGTATGTGTTTGGTTCTAGACCATTTATCAACAATGGTTGGTTCACCTCTTTGTGTAAAATGACCAGACATGACAACCACAATCTCAGCATCTTGATGGATTTGTTTAATGATATCTATTTGTCGCTGATGTCCATGATGAAAGGGATTGTATTCAACGACTATACCAATTCTTTTTGATTTCATTTTTTCGCCTCCAATTCAGTATAACAAAATAATCATCTAATGTAAAATACTTCATTATTTCATGATTTGATGGGTAAAAGATATTGTAAAGGGCGTCTATTAATGGTACAATGTACTAGGTAATTAATTTAAATAGGAGGTACTTTCATGAATAAGAAAGAGCTAGTAGAAGTAGTTGCTAAAGAAAATGAATTAACTAAAAAAGATGCAGAACAAATCATTGATACAGTATTCGAGTCAATTACAGCGGCTATGAAAAACGGTGAAAAAGTAATGGTTTCAGGATTTGGTACATTCGAAGTAAGAGCACGTGCTGCTCGTAAAGGAATTGCACCTAAAACTAAACAACCAATCGATATCCCTGCTTCAAATGCACCTGTGTTTAAAGCAAGCAAAGCTTTAAAAGAAGCAATGAATTAATTCATTGCTCTTTTTTTAACAATGAACGATTTACTTAAACGATATGGTTTAATCCCATATAACCAATTACTTATTTTAACCTATAAACAATTAAAACTTAATGAATTTGAACTCGCATACTTACTTTTAGTCTATCAATTAAATCAATCAGGTATGCATCATATAACCCCTAAGGAGTTAGAACCATTTATGCAACTTGACTTTAAACAAGTAGACCTTTTAACTGTCCAATTGGTTAATAAAGGCATGATCCTTGTTGGTCTTGATGGTATCACATTGACACCATTGTTTAGTCGCATGGAACAACTTAACTCAACACCCAATGATCAAGATGTTACCATGATTGATGTCTTTGAAAAAGAATTTAAACGAACACTTTCAGTTATTGAAATTGAAATGATTGAGGGTTGGTACCATCAAGGATACACAGAGAAACAAATGAAAGATGCATTAAAAGAAGCAGTACTCGCTCAAGTCCTCAACTTTAGATACATTGATAAAGTCTTATATCAATGGTCTAAAAAAGTTGAAACACAAAAAGCGGAAGATAAATGGTGGGAAAATTGATAAAAAAAGAAAGAGCGATACTATTTCAAACTGTCCTTGATGACATGTTTCCTGATGCTCACTGTGAACTGAATCATAATAATCCATTTGAATTACTTGTCGCAGTTGTTTTATCTGCTCAAACAACAGATGTCAGTGTTAATAAAGTGACACCCAGTTTATTTGAAACCTATCCAACACCAGTTGATTTAATGCACGCTGATTTAAAAAGCATTGAGACTAAAATAAAAACAATCGGTTTATACAAAAACAAAGCCAAAATGCTTCATGGTTTAGCAAGTAGTCTTGTTACTGAGTTTCAAGGAGAGGTACCACAAACAGTGCAACAATTAATGACACTACCTGGTGTCGGACAAAAAACAGCGAATGTTGTAGCGTCAGTTGCATTTGATGTACCAGCAATTGCTGTAGACACACATGTTGAACGTGTTTCTAAAAGACTTGGATTTGCAAAGGAAAATGATACGGTACAAATCGTAGAAGTTAAACTACAAAAGCTATTTAAGAAAGAGACATGGTCTAAATTACATCACCAAATGATATTCTTTGGTCGTTACCACTGCAAAGCCAAGCAACCTCAGTGCTTGGACTGTCCAATGAACGCTGTATGCCGATATAAGGATAGAGAAAAACATCTCAAATAATAGAGATGTTTTTATTTTTTCTTAGCTGTAATTGTGACACTCACCTTATAAATCAAGTCATCTGTTATATTTCCAGCACTATCTGATGCACGAAGTGAAACATTGTAAGTGCCTGGTGTGTTGATTTGGATGTTTTCAGCACCAATGACTTTGACTGATCCTGTGACATCACCATCAACGTTATCAGTTGCAGAAACACCGTTTAAAATGCTTTGACTTATTGTTGAAATCGGTGTCCCTTGTTCAAAACTAAAGTTTCTTGTTACATTGTTAATGGTCGGTGCCTGTGTATCTTGATAAGACAGTGATGCAGATGCACTTTGTGACACAACACCAGAATTGCTTAAAGCATAGTAAGCAACAACTTGAAACTGACGTGAAGCAAGTACACTTGAAGGAAGGGTGATGTTGATGTTGTTATGGACATCATGGTTGTAGCGTTGACCTTCCATCAATAAGTTACCATTCATGTCACGGATTTCGACTACATATTGGACGTACCCGTAAGTGAGCTTGGGACTAAATATTCGCTTAACAGTAAAATTACCACCATAACCCGGAACAGTATAGGTCTCACCATCAGGCGTTACCCAGCTTTCATCAGCGTATCCAGGAAGCGAAATGGATAAATTGTTTCCCGCAAGACTTGCGGTAACGCTGGGCATGGCTGTAAGCTCTGGTGCTTTAAGTGTTTCTGTTGGTAAAGCTCCTGCAGTGTTAAATAGGCCATATTGAATCATATTTTCAGGTGTTGATGCATTTGGTAAGAGTTGAGGATTCATTGAACCTTTAACAACCCCCATTGATTTCACTGTTGAAGGTTGTTCAATGGTACGTGAAACAGTATGATCTGCATGCATGTAATGCATCATTTCTCTAAAAATCTTAAATACAGTAACGAATTTATCGCCATAGTTTTGGAAATAAGGTATAGCATCATGCGTTAATGTATCGTAACCAGTCCAAACAGCGATTGCATAATCGGCAGAATAACCAGCAATCCAGTGATCCTTGGCGGCTAGAGAAGGAATACCGTACTCTGGATTTCCCTCAGGACCATAATCTGTGGTTCCTGTTTTCAAGTATATTGGAACACCATCCCAACGAATACTTGTAAAGTCATAACCATAACCAAGTGGGTTTTGAGTCAATGATTTTTCTAAAAGTGTTGTGATCATATACGCTGCAGCAGGTGAAAACAACTGTGTAGGATTTAAATTAAGCTCTGAATCAATTTGTTGCGTCGTATTATTACCATCAGGCTTGCGATACTCAATAAAATTAACAGTATGAGGTTTAATGTATTTACCACTATTGGCAAATGCAGCATATGCAGCAGTTAATTGTGCTGGAGAAATCCCTGTTGCAAAACCACCAATAGCATATGAATAGCCCCATACATCAGGATTTAAATCAGGTTCAAATCCCATTGCTTTTAATTGCTCAATCATCTTATCTTTACCAAGTTTATCAGTTAGCTCTTTGTACAAGCGTGCTGCAGGCGTATTAAGAGATACAGCCAATGCACGTGAAATAGGTATTTCGCCACTGAAAGTGTTGTTTGCGTTATACAAACGCCAGTTGCCAAATTTTGCAGGGTCAAGCGGCGCATCTAGTATTGTACTTTCAGTACCATAACCTAAATGATCAAAAGCTGGTGCATAATCTAATAGTGGTTTGATGGTTGAACCAGGTTGTTTTCGAAGATCAAATGCCGTACTGTTCAAAGAAGCACCACCACCATTCATAAAGTAGCGACGGCCCCCACCAACAGCGACAACACGGCCTGTTGTGGTTTCTTGTACTGTAAACCCTGTTTCAAAGTAATCATCAGCATATTGAATGTTGCTGACTTCACCACGCAAAATGGCTTCAGCAAACTCTTGTGCACCTGGATTTAAATAAGTGTGTATAACCATTGGCGTTGTATGTGGATCAAAACCTGTTGCTTCTTTAACTTCATTCACAACAGCGTCAATGTATGGTTGATATTTCGCTGTAGAACCACGACTATTACGACTCGCAAGCAAAGATTCAACTGGAATAGACTTAGCAGCATCACATTCAGCTTGACTGATATAACCATGGTATACCATTTGATTTAGCACTGTGTGTTGACGCTTTGTCGCATTATCTAAATTTGTTTTAGGGTTAAATAGAGAAGGCGCATTAATAATCCCAGCAAGTAAAGCAGCCTCCGGTAAAGTTAATTCATCACTTGTTTTATCAAAATAAACATTAGACGCTTTTTCAAGACCATAAGCACCACTACCATAAAAAATATTATTCAAATAATTCGTTAGAATCTCTTCTTTGGTTAAATATTTTTCAGCCTCTAGTGCAACAGCAATCTCTTGAATCTTACGTTGTACTTTTTGCTCACTCGTTTCATACATATATGTTTCTCTAAAAATACCATCTTTAATCATTTGTTGCGTAATGGTAGAACCACCAGCACCAAAATCGAAATTACGCACAATATCTAACATCGACTTAGCAATACGTGGAATATCAATACCCTCATGGGTAAAGAATCGTGCATCTTCAATAGATAAAATACTATCAATCATAACTTGTGGAATTTGTTCATAAGTTAAATTGATACGTTGTTCATTCCCAATGTCATAAAATTTATTCCCATTCACATCAAGTAAAACGGTTGCATCTTTTTTCTTAAACGTTGCTGGATCAAAAACAGGTTTGTTTTTCAATACACTACTCACATACAATGCAGTAATACTTGTTGCTAAAACAGAACCAACAATCACAAGCATCGCCATTGTATAAACTGCAATTTTAGCTTTTTCTTTTCTTGTTCTTTTTTTTCTTTTCTTCTTTTTAGGTTCATCAAGAGCATTAGTAGGTGTTTCTGCTAATGTTTCCTTGTTGATGACTTTTGTTTCATCATGGTTACTTATCATTGTGATACCTCCGTATTAAAATAAAGTGAATCCACCACACTTAAATAATCAAGCTGTGGCATGTAGCCTTGTTTAATTAATTGTCCGTTGTCAACAACATATGCATAACTTAAATTCGTTTCCCGGTTTTCATAAGCACGAATCACGTGGGTACAATCGATTAAATAGACTTCGTTATGGCCAGTAAACCCAATGATTACAAAGGCGATTCCCCCATGCTGATGGACTTTTTTTAAATGTTGAATTTGATGCAAATGAATATTTGCAAGAATAAACTTTGTTTTATTTGCAACTTGCTTCACTTCAAAATCTATGTAACGACCACGATATAAACCATTGTAATCCGTTGTACTAGCAACTTTAAAATAAGCTTCAACAATTTTAGCTGCACTACGATGCGGATAATCCACTTTAACAATCTGGATTGGTGTTGGTTTTTTATAAATAACAGCGCGGTCATTTGCAAGATAATAAGCGTTGCTTTGATTGATTGCTTCTTCAAGCAACATCCCTCGATTTGAAGAAGAGGTTTTAAGTTGCCTAACTTGTTGTTTATTCGTTGGGTATTTTATCATGCCATCACCTCTTATATTATACTATTTTTTTTGCTTTTAGTGAACTGTTTTAATCAAAAAAACATCATTTTTATGAACAAATTGATAATATGCTTGCATTTTTACAAATATTTTGTACAATTAAGAGGAGAAGGTGAAAAAATGGAAAAGATTAAAATGATGCTTGACCCAGAAATGATTTTAAACAAAGAATTCAATGTTGATTTCAAAGGATACAATGTAGCAGAAGTCGATTTCTTTTTAGACCAAGTTATGCAAGATTATATGACATTTGGTCAATTAATGGATGACGTTCAAAGTGCCATGAACCAATTAGAACTTGAAAACAAACAACTTAAATTGGAACTTGTTCAGCTTCAAAGCCAAAATGAGCTTTTAAGTGAATCTTTAACCATGAAACAAGAAAGTACTGTCACCAACGTTGACTTAATTAGACGTGTCTCACTGTTGGAAAAAGCAGTCTTTGGGGAAAGAAAATAAAAAAAATAGTATTCAAGCAACCGATGCTCAAGTAGTATAGGAAAGTCCATGCTTGCACAAACTGAGATGTTTGTAGTGATTGTGTTTGTTGAAACGATAAGACAAAGCGGCTGACAACCGACGGCTGAAAGCCTACCTAAGTCTGATGATATGGTAAGGCTTCTTTAAAAGTGCCACAGTGACGAAGTCTTTAAAGAAATTTAAAGAGTGGAACGAGGTAAACCCCACAAGCAAGAAACCTAAATTTTGGTAAGGGAACTCATGAATCGGAAATGAACGAAACATGGGACGGAAACGTAGATAAATGGTTGCATAAACAGAACATGGCTTATGAATACTAGTCAAGGCGCAAGCCTTTTTTATTATTGCCATCATAATGACTTTGATGAGCTAACGTGTGAATGACCAAAAGGGTTCATTTATGATCGACATCAATCAACACCTCATTGTGTTGGTGTTTTTATGATTAAGGGAGATTGCTTATTGATTAAATGAAATAAAGAATGTTATAATGAAAGAAACTTAAAAAAGTAGGTGTGTTATGAAAAAAATGAATATTGCCAATCGCTTAACGTTATTTAGAGTATTTTTAATTCCAACCATTATGTTGGTCTTTCTCTTTCCATATGGACAATTTGGCATTGAAGTAGCTAGACTAAATATTGGTGGTGTTCCACTACCTGTAACCAATTTGATTGGAACCATTATTTTTATTGTTGCTGCTGCGACCGATTTCTTAGATGGGTATTTAGCGAGAAAACATGAATTGGTTACAACATTCGGAAAATTTGCAGACCCAATAGCCGATAAATTACTGGTTAATACCGTTTTACTTATTTTAGCAGGACAACTGCAAATTCCTATTATCATCCCAATTATTATGATCAGCCGTGATATGGTCGTTGACGGGATTCGTTTGATCGCAAGCGAACGCCAAGTGGTATTGGCTGCGAGTTTTTTAGGGAAAGCTAAAACAATGACGCAAATGCTGGCCATTATTTTGGTCCTTATGAATAATATACCTTTTGAGCTCTATAGCATACCAATGGGGGATTTGATGATGTGGATGGCAACTGCTATTTCCATTGTCTCTGGTATTGAGTATTTTATGAAAAATCGACACATTGTTTTAGAGAGCGTTTAATGAAAACATTATTAGAAACACTCCAAAAAAAACAGTTAACATTAAGCAGTTGTGAGAGTTTAACTGGGGGTATGTTTGCATCAAACTTTGTCAGTGTGCCAGGTGCTTCAACTGTTTTTAAAGGTGCTTTGGTTACCTATCAAACAAAAACTAAAGCAAAGTTATTACAAACACCCATTGAACAATTAATAGAGCATGGAGTCATCAGTGCGTGGACAGCAAAACTTATGGCTAGACAAACACAAAGTATATTAGATAGTCGTGTGTGTGTCTCGTTTACTGGTAACGCAGGACCTGATGTGATGGAAGATAAGCCAGTAGGGACTGTTTTTATCGGGTATGCCATAGATGATCAATGTGTTGTTGACAAACATTTATTTAAAGGAAATAGAATGGAAATAAGAGAACAATGTATCAGACAAGCGACAAAGAGATTGAATCAATTACTTGAGGAGGTAAAAGATGGCAGAGAAGAGTAAAGAAGCATTATTAGAAGAAGCAATTAAGCAAATTCAAAAACAATATGGAACTGGTGCAGTCATGAAACTTGGTGATCGTGCTGATATTAAGATGGATGTAATCCCATCAGGGTCTTTGGCCTTGAATTATGCATTAGGTATTGGTGGTTATCCTAAAGGAAGAATTATTGAAATATATGGACCAGAGTCAAGTGGTAAAACAACCATTGCTTTACATGCTATTGCAGAAACACAAAAAAAAGGTGGTCTTGCAGCGTTTATTGATGCTGAACATGCCATTGATCCAGTTTATGCACGAAATTTAGGTGTTGACATTGATTCACTTGTTTTATCGCAACCAGATAGTGGTGAACAAGCCTTAGAAATTACTGAAACATTGGTGCGTTCAGGCGCTGTTGAAATCGTTGTTGTCGATTCAGTTGCAGCACTTGTGCCACAAGCTGAGCTAGATGGCGAGATGGGCGATTCACAAGTTGGTTTACAAGCTCGTTTGATGTCAAAGGCAATGAGAAAGCTTTCAGGCGCTATCAGTAAAACAGAATGTACGGTTATCTTCATTAACCAGTTACGTGAAAAAGTCGGGATCATGTTTGGGAATCCTGAGACAACGCCTGGTGGTCGTGCATTGAAATTCTATTCGTCTGTTCGCTTAGATGTTCGTAAAAGTGAAGCCATTAAGACTGGAACAGATATTACAGGTAATAAAGTGAACATTAAAGTTGTTAAAAACAAAGTAGCGCCACCATTTAAAGTCGCAACAGTTGATATCGTCTATGGTGAAGGTATTTCACGCGTTGGCGAAGTTTTGGATTTTGCAACGCAATATGACATTGTTGAAAAAAGTGGTGCATGGTATGCATACCTTGGTGAGAAAATTGGACAAGGTCGTGAAAATGCAAAAAAATATTTATCAGAGCATTTAGATGTGGTGCAAGAACTTGAAGCAAAGATTAATGCTAAATTGTTTGAAACAAATCCTGAAGTATTGGTCCAAGAAAATGAGTCTTAATTAGACTCCTTTTTTTTATATTTGATTGCAATTTGATTTTAATTATATTATGATAATACTAGAATTAAACAAAGGAGAGGTAGAATGGAACAATTATTACCTATTCTTTTGTCGGCTTTTATGGGACTACTTATTGGTGTTGTTTTAATGTTTGTTTATACAACCGTAATGTCAAATCGACTAGGGAAAAATGCACAACAAAATGCGCAAAAAATCATTACTGATGCAACTGCGAGTGCTGAGAATATACGTAAAGAATCTTTGAGTGAAGCAAAAATGCAAGCAGCAGAAATTCGTAAAGAAGCAGAACAAGATGCTAAAGATAAAAAACAATCTTTGAGCGAACTTGAGACGCGTCTTGCAAATAAAGAACAAAGCATTGAGCGCAAAGATCTTTTACTGCAAACAAGAGAAGAACAACTAAATGAAAAAACACAAACACTCAATAACAAAATCGATGAAATTGACAAAAGAAAAAAAGATATTGAAATCTTACATGAGACACAAATGATGGAATTACAACGTATTGCTGGTCTTTCACATCAACAAGCGCGTGACGAATTGTTTCGTCAATTAGAAGAAAAATTATCACGTGAAATGACCGCTTTCGTGAAAGAACAAGAAGAAGAAGCAAAAGAAAAAGCGTCAGCTATTAGTAAACAAATCATCGCCCTTGCGATTGAGCGTTATGCTAACCAAGAAATTAGTGAACGAACTGTATCTGTAGTCACCATTCCTTCAGAAGAAATGAAAGGACGCATTATTGGCCGAGAAGGTCGTAATATTCGTGCCATTGAACAAGCAACAGGTGTTGATCTAATTATTGATGATACACCAGAAGCCATTACAGTGTCATGCTTTGATCCGATTCGACGTGAAGTTGCTAAAATCGCGCTAGAAGCATTGATAAAAGATGGACGTATTCATCCAACGAGAATTGAAGAAGTGGTTGAAAAAGTACGCTATGAATTAGATGAAACGATTAAAGAAGCAGGACAAGAAGCGATTTTTAAATTAGGTATTTCTAAAATGGATCGTGAACTTGCTTATCTTGTGGGACGCTTAAAATACCGTACAAGTTATGGTCAAAATGCATTGAACCATAGTATGGAAGTTGCCTTTTTAGCAGGTGCTATGGCAGCAGAGTTAGGATTAAACCAAAATTTAGCCAAACGAGCAGGGTTGTTACATGATATTGGGAAAGCTTTGGATTTTGAACTAGAGGGTAGTCATATTGAATTGGGTGCTAAAATGGCACGTAAACATGGGGAACACCCAATTGTCATCAATTCAATTGAATGTCATCATGGGGAAGTTGAACCAATTGATCCAATCTCAATAATTGTCACTGCAGCAGATACTTTGAGTGCTGCTCGCCCTGGTGCACGTTCTGAAGCCTTAGAAAGCTACATCCATCGTTTAGAGAAGTTAGAAGCTATTTCAAATGAATTTGATGGTGTAGAAAAAACCTATGCTATCCAAGCAGGACGAGAAATTCGTGTTGTGGTGTTGCCAGATAAACTTGATGATTTAGGTATTACGAAACTAGCACGAGATATTAAAACTAAAATTGAAAGCGAATTAACTTATCCTGGTCAGATTAAGGTGACCGTCATTCGTGAAACAAGAGCAACTGATGTTGCAAGATAATGAGGGGGATAACCCCTTTTTTTGAGGAGGAATTTGATGAAAGTATTATTTATCGGTGATATCTTTGGTCGTGTTGGGCGAAACATGGTTTCAGATTATTTAGCTGATATTAAACAAACATATAATATTGATCTTGTTGTTGCAAATGCAGAGAACAGTGCTCATGGCAAAGGAATCAGTGAACGTGTTTATGAAGAACTCACGTTTAATGGGATTGATTATTTGACGATGGGTAACCATACATTTGCAAAAAAAGATGTACTCAATTATATAGATGATATGACACGTATGGTCATTCCAAGCAACATCCATGCATCACTTCCTGGTATTCGTAGTGGTGTGTTTCAATTTAGAAACATGAAAATTCGTCTTACAAGTATGCTTGGTCTTATCAACATGCATCCAGGCTATCGACCGCCATTTGAAACCATGGAAAACATCTTGAAACACGCAGATGAAGACTTACATATTGTTGATTTTCATGCTGAAACCACAAGTGAAAAGATGGCTTTTGCACATCATTTTTCAGGCCGTGTTTCTGCGATTGTTGGCACCCATACCCATGTTCAAACAGCTGATGAGAAAATCATCAATGGTACTGCCTATATTACGGATGTTGGTATGACAGGGCCATATGACAGTGTCATTGGATGTAAAAAAGAAGTCATTATTGAACAAATGAAAACAGGTTTAATGCAACGCTTTGAACCGATGGATGGGCAGGGACAGCTTTCAGCAGTTGTGATCACATTTGAAGGATTTAAAGCCATTAAAATTGAACGCATTTTAATTAGTCCAGATCATCCATTTCAACATTAAAGGAGTGTTAAAGTGAAAGATTATGCATCTTATTTTAAACCATCACTAGATGATGCACGTTTAAGAAACAAAGAAAAAACGCAAGTAATTAAAGACTCATTTGAGATACCTGAAGCCATGAAAGGTGTTGGCATCAATAAACACTATTTTATAAGAACCTATGGTTGTCAAGCAAATGAGCGAGATACAGAAACAATGGAAGGAATCTTAGAAGCAATGGGCTATACAAAAGCTAAGTCAAGTGACGAAGCTGATGTTATTTTACTTAATACATGTGCTATTCGAGAAAATGCAGAACAAAAAGTGTTTGGAAAAATTGGTGGCTTTAAAGCTTTAAAAAACAATCGACCAGACGTTATTTTAGGATTGTGTGGCTGTATGGCGCAAGAAGAAAGTGTCGTTGAAACGATTCTTAAGAAGTACCATCATGTTAACCTTGTTTTTGGAACCCACAATATCCATCGTTTACCACAACTCCTTCAAGAAGCCATGTTCTCAAATGAAAAAGTCATTGAAGTATGGTCTAAAGAAGGCGACATTGTTGAAAACTTACCAAGTACACGCGCAAGTGATTTAAAAGCATGGGTAAATATTATGTATGGTTGTGATAAATTTTGTACTTACTGCATTGTTCCGTATACTAGAGGTAAGGAACGTTCACGTTTAAAAGACGATGTGCTAAAAGAAGTGAAAGAATTAAAAGAAGCTGGCTATCTTGAAATTACCCTTTTAGGACAAAACGTTAATGCTTATGGTAAGGACTTTGAAGAAGCTTATGATTTTGGTCATTTATTAGAAGATGTTGCCAAAATAGGTATACCACGCATTCGCTTTACGACCAGTCATCCTTGGGATTTTTCGCTCAAAATGATTGAAGTAATCCGAGACCACCTAAACATCATGCCTTATATTCATTTACCGGTACAATCAGGTAACACAGAGATCTTAAAACTTATGGGACGTAAATATTCACGTGAAAGTTATTTGAAGCTCTTTGATGAAATCAAAGCAATGATTCCTCATGTTGCTTTCTCTACTGATGTGATTGTTGGATTCCCAAATGAAACCGATGAACAATTTAAAGACACACTTAGTTTGATGGAACATTGTCAATTTGATAATGCATATACCTTTGTCTATTCCCCACGTATTGGAACACCTGCAGCTAAAATGGCAGATAACATTGACATGAAAGTCAAAGAAGATCGTCTCCAACAACTTAATCATGTTGTGAACCAATTCGCAAGCAAAAAAAATCATGCTTATGTAGGTCAAATAGTTGAAGTATTGGTAGAAGGACCATCAAAAAAAGATCCAAATATTTTATCAGGGTATAGTGAGCATAACAAACTTGTTAACTTCACAGGAGATGCATCGTTAATTGGGACAATGGCTAAAGTTAAAATCACGACTGCGAGAACTTGGTTCTTAATTGGTGAAGCAGTTGAATCCTAAAATTGAAGCACAAGTTAAACTGATTCATCAAAAGATTCAAGACTTAGAAGTTGTGAAACAAATGAAATCATTGGAACAACAAATCGAGCAAGAAAGTGACTTCTTAGACATCGAACAATCTCTCTTTGATTTACAAAAGAAGATGGTTCAATACGGTGGTGATTTGGAACAATATAATGTATATAAAAAAGAATATGAACAAAAAAAAGCGTATTTAGAATCACAACCTTTATATGTTAATTATCGATATTACCTTGAACTCACAAATGAGTTAATTGTCAGCATTCAAGCACAACTAAAAACAATAGGAGAAAAACAATGAAACAAAACTATATTGAATTAAACAATGGCGTTATGATCCCACAAGTTGGCTATGGGACTTTTAAAGTAAATGACTATGAAGAAACAGTAAAAGCTGTTAAAACAGCGATTGAACTTGGTTACCGTCACATCGATACAGCGATGATTTATAAAAATGAAGAAGCAGTAGGAGAAGCCATTCGTAACTCAGGTGTTGATCGCAAAGAATTGTTTGTGACAAGTAAAGTATGGAATAGTGACCATGGGTACGAACAAACACTAGCGGCTTTTGATGCAACACTTCAACGCTTAGGGCTAGACTATTTGGATTTGTATTTGATTCACTGGCCAAAAGAAATGAATGTTGAAACGTGGAAAGCGATGGAAAGCTTGTATAAACAAGGTAAAATTAGAGCCATTGGTGTGAGCAATTTTAAACCACATCACTTACAAGCAATTCTTGATGAAGGGGAAATTGTACCGGTTGTCAATCAAGTTGAATTGCATCCGCAATTCCCGCAAGATGAGCTTCAAGCGATGTGTCAAAAGCACAATATTTATCTAGAGGCTTGGGGACCAATCATGCAAGGACAAGTAGATAAACTTAATGTATTAGAACCAATCGCAACTAAATACAATAAATCAGTTGTTCAAGTAGCTCTACATTGGAGTATACAAAAAGGTAATATTATTTTACCTAAATCAGTAACACCTAGTCGTATGCAAGAAAACCTAGAATTGTTTGATTTTGAATTAACAGATGAAGACATGAACTTTATTAAACAACTTGATACTGGAACACGTATTGGGCCAGATCCTGATGAGATTACTTTCTAACTACTCTTACGAGTAGTTTTTGTTTCGAAATAGAACATAAAATGATATAATAGAGAAACGAGGTGAGTGAATGAAACAAACATATACACCAATGATGATGCAATACTTAAGTATCAAAGAACAATATCCAGATACATTACTTTTATTTCGCTTAGGAGACTTCTACGAACTGTTTTTTGAAGATGCAAAAACAGCGTCAAGAGAACTCGAAATAGCGTTAACAGGAAGAGATGCAGGTGCTAGTGAACGGGTACCAATGTGTGGGGTGCCTTATCATGCAGTTACCAACTACTTAAATCGCTTAGTAGAAAAAGGTTATAAAGTTGCCATTGCTGAACAAGTGAGTGATGCAGGGGCTGGCGTTAAACTAGTGGAACGAGAAGTGGTACAAGTCATTACGCCAGGTACGTTTATGAACGAAACCGGGGACAGTAAAAACAATCATTATATTGGTGCTTACATCACCAATACCCATCAAGCAAGTCTTGCATATGGCGATCTTGCAACTGGAGAACTGTTTGTCAAAACCATTAAACCAGGTGTAGAGAGTCTTAAAGATGCGGTAGGATCACTTCATTTAACAGAGTTAGTCGTTGAACAAGACCTAGATGATGCATTTAATGAGATGCTTAAAAGCATGCATGTACTTGTTTCTTTTCATCAACAGCTAACAAAAGAAAAAGAAGACTTATACCTAGCCCTCACAGATCCTTTTTTAAAACATGTGAGTCAGTTATTGATTGGTTACTTACTGACAACTCAAAAAAGATCACTTGATTATTTACAAGATGTTGTTTTGATTGAAGAAACGGCGTATATGAAACTGGATTTATTTACTAAAACCAATTTAGAACTCACCAAAACGTCACGTCAACAAGCGTTTCATGGGTCATTGCTTTGGTTTTTAGATAAAACGCATACGGCAATGGGGGCTCGTTTACTCAAACAATGGGTTGAAGCACCTCTTTATGATGAAAGCCAAATCAAAAAAAGACAATCCATTGTATCATTGTTTAAAGAAGATTATTTAAATCAAACCTTCTTAAAAAACGAATTTGAAAAAATATATGACATGGAACGCATTGCAGCAAAAGTGGCATTTGGTAGTTTAACACCACGTGATTTGGTTTGGCTAAAACAATCACTACAAGCCTTACCATCAATCAAACAATGCTTATTGTCTTTCAATCACGCTGACTTAACAAACTTAGCAGGTGAGATTGATTTGCTTGAACCCATTGCAGACTTGATTGAACAAAGCATTGTGATGCAACCACCATTAGCATTAAAAGATGGTGGCTATATCAAACAAGGCTATAACCAACAACTTGATGCATATAAAGATGCAGCCATTAATGGGAAACAATGGTTAACTACGTTTGAACAAACACAAAGAGAATTAACTGGCATTAAAAACCTAAAAGTAGGATATAACCGAGTCTTTGGTTACTACATTGAAGTAAGTAAAGGCAATGCATCGCTCATTACAGACGACTTGCCTTATGTAAGAAAACAAAGCTTAGCAAATGCTGAACGCTTTGCACATCCTGAACTTAAAGAAAGAGAAGAACTTATTTTACATGCTGAAGAATTAGCAATGGCTCTTGAACTTTCTTTGTTTCAAGAAATTAAAGAAACAATTAAGTCAAAAGTCAAAGTGCTTCAACACAATGCCAAACAAATTGCAACCCTTGATGTTTTATTATCTTTTGCAACCATTGCAATGGATCATCGTCTTGTTTGTCCTACTTTCAATCATGAACAAATCATCGATTTAAAAGAAAGTAGACATCCTGTTATAGAGACACTACTTAAAACAAGCTATGTTGAAAACGATGTTTATATGGACAAACAGACCCATTTAATGATGATTACAGGACCAAACATGGGTGGTAAAAGCACGTATATGAGACAACTTGCATTAATCGTTGTGATGGCACAAATAGGATCCTTTGTACCAGCAAAAGAAGCAAGTCTACCACTTTTTGATCAAGTCTTTACTCGTATTGGAGCAAGTGATGATTTGGTATCAGGCCAATCTACCTTTATGGTTGAGATGATGGAAGCAAACTATGCATTAACACATGCCACCAATCAATCCTTGATCTTATTTGATGAAATTGGAAGAGGTACATCAACCTTTGATGGTATGGCCATTGCCCAAGCCATGATTGAACACATTGTTGAACACATTCAATGCAACACCCTTTTTTCAACGCATTACCATGAATTAACAACACTATCAAATCGTTATCCAAACATTGTGAATTACCATGCAGGTGTTGTGGAACAAGGTGATCATTTATTCTTTACTTATAAAATGAAAAAAGGCATAAGCGGACAATCTTATGGCATTAATGTCGCAAGACTTGCCCATTTACCAGAGTCATTACTGAGCAGAGCAAAAACAATTTTACATGAACTTGAAACCCAAACACCAATCACAACCAGTAAGCCAGTTCAAGCATCAGTACCCTCAGTGATTGAACAAGAACTTAAAACCATTGATCCATTAAGACTTTCTCCTATGGATGCATTGAATCTTTTGTTTGAACTCAAAAAGAAAATAAAGGAGTGATTGTATGGCATCAATTCATATATTAGACCCACTTTTATCCAATAAAATTGCAGCCGGAGAAGTTGTTGAAAGACCAAGTAATGTAGTCAAAGAACTTGTTGAAAACGCATTGGATGCAGATGCAACCAAAATAGATATTGTGGTCAAACAAGGTGGTCTTGAACTTATCAAAATACAAGATAATGGAAAAGGCATGGGGTTTGAAGATTTAAGTTTATGTTTAAGTCGTCATGCGACAAGTAAAATACAAGATGAACATGATTTAATGCGGATTGGTACATTAGGATTTAGAGGAGAAGCATTGCCATCTATTGCATCAGTCAGTCATATGGTTATTCAAACAACAGCTCAAAATGATGGGGGCCACTTAGAAGCAACAAATGGAAAAGTAGATGTCTTGGTACAAGGACAATTTAGACAAGGAACAACCATTGAAGTCACACAATTATTTCAAAATGTTCCAGCAAGACTAAAATACATCAAATCAATAAAACAAGAGTATGCGCAAATCCATGATTTAATTCAACGCTTTTCCTTCTCGTACCCAAATGTTGCATTTACCTTTGTTCATGATGATCGCTTAATTTATCAAACATCAGGTAGTGGACAACTCTTACCAATCATAGATCAAATATATGGGCAAGAAGTGGCCTTAAAAATGATCAAGGTTGAAACAAACAATCATGACTTTAAACTCGATGGCTATGTTTCAAAAATTGATGTGAATCGTTCCAATAAAAAGCATATCCATCTACTTGTCAACAATCGTTTGATTAAAGATCGCCGTTTGATTGATGTTGTCAGTCAAGCTTACCGACACTTACTTGCCGATGATCGATACCCGATTGCTTTATTGTCCATCACGATGGATCCATACCTTGTCGATGTCAATGTCCATCCATCTAAATGGGAAGTTCGTTTTTCATCAAGCGATCACTTATTTTTGTTCCTTCTTGAAAGCATCAAAGACAAGCTCAAACAAGTGGATTTAACTTACCAAGTGTATCATCAACCAAAACCAGTCCAACCAATCATTGAGCAACCAAGTCTTGTTTTAGAAACGGTCGTTAAAGAATCAATACCTGAATATAAGGCGACACCAATGGTTGAAACAGTTGTTGAAAAAAGCGAGACAAAACCATTAGAGATGATTAAAAAACCGCAAATTGATTTACAACCAATAGGTCAAATACATGGCACCTATATTGTTGCTCAAAGTCATGATGGTATGTACCTAATTGATCAACATGCTGCGCAGGAACGCATTTACTTTGAATACTTTGAACATCAATTTGCAAGCAAGTCACTTACAGATGTTTATCAACTATTGGTACCAATTATGGTTAATCTTACACCTATAGAAGCCACAACAATTACCCAACACCTTGATGATTTAAAAACCGTTGGGATTGAATTAGAACCATTTGGAGACCAAACCTTTAGATGTCATCAACTACCTGTATGGATGGACAAAATAGATGAACAACGATACATTGACAATATGATTGACGCTATTTTAGCAAAAAAACATATGCATATCCACGATTTACAAAAAGAAGCCATTGCATCGCTTAGTTGTAAAGCATCCATCAAAGCCAATCATCATTTATCATCTTATGAAATGAAAACATTGTTAGATGATTTGATGCGTTGTGAAACACCTTATGTTTGTCCGCACGGTAGACCTACTGTAATTCACTATACAGCATACGAACTTGAAAAATTATTCAAAAGGGTTGTGTAGATGATTATTGTGATTGTTGGTCCTACTGGTGTTGGTAAAACTAAACTTAGTGTTGCACTTGCAAAACACTTTAATTTAGAAATCATTAACGGTGATTCTATGCAAGTGTATCAAGGCATGGATATTGGAACAGCTAAAATAAAAGAAGAAGAAATGGCAGGCATTAAACATCATCTGTTTAGTTATGTCAGTCCAGACAAAAGGTACAGTGTTGAGCAATTTCAAAAAGATGTGAGACGACTTTTTGATTCACTTAAAACAGCAATACTTGTTGGTGGTACGGGTCTTTATTTGAAGGCTGCGCTTTATGATTATCAATTTGAACCCCAAGTAGATGTCGATCTATCGTTATTTGAAGCAATGGATGGACAAGCTTTATATGATTATGTGTGTGAGATTGATCCTGAGGATGCAAAAAAAATGCACCCCAACAACCGTCAAAGAATGTTAAGGGCCATTCAAGTTTATTTAGGAACAGGTCACAATAAAACATGGCACATTAGTAAACAACAAAAAAAACCTGCTTATGACCACGTCGTGATTGGACTGACTATGGGAAGGGATCAACTTTATCAACAAATTGACAAACGTGTTGATACAATGATTGAACAAGGACTTGAAAAAGAAGTAAGGCATTTAGATCAAGCATATCAATTAAAAGATACAACAGCCATTAAAGGCATTGGTTATCAATCGTTTTATGACTACATTCATGGTAAGATGGATTATGAAACATGCATCAGTCAAATTAAACAAGACTCAAGACGCTTAGCAAAACGGCAATATACTTGGTTTAAACATCAAATGGATGTGACATGGTTTGATGTTGATCTTAATCAGTTTTATTTGACTATTCAAGCAGTGATTAAATATTTAGAGGAGGTATTATCATGATTAAAGACATTTATTTTGCAGGTGGTTGTTTTTGGGGTGTTGAGGCTTACTTTCAACAATTAAAAGGGGTTATGAAGACAAAAGTAGGCTATGCACAAGGCGAAAAAGAAAACCCAAGTTATAAAGAAGTATGTACTCAAACAACAGGGCATACGGAGACTTGTTTTATTCAATATGACGACCAAGTGATTTCACTTGAAACGTTGTTGGAACATTTGTTTATAATCATCGATCCTAAAAGTTTAAATAAACAAGGAGTCTACATTGGTAATCAATATCTAACAGTTGT
>CAZWEF010000025.1:6058-23842 GCA_964632125.1 uncultured Erysipelotrichales bacterium | reverse complement strand
ATCGGTCCTAACAATTTTGATGCATTGACTTCCCAGTTAGATACTGTTTCAAGTTATTTAAAGGAACTTGAGTAATTGTTTGAACTAAATTACATGTGTTTTAAATGAAAGAACTGTATGTGCAAGTTTCATGCTTTTACAGTTTTTTATATGTCTATCAAGGCAATTAAAAAAACCAAAGCCTAGCTTTGGTTTAAATTAAAGATTTGAGTACTTGTTTTTCTTCTTTTGTTAGTGTGAAATCAAAAATATCGAGATTTTGTTTTTGTCTTAGACTGTTATGTGATTTAGGAATAACCAAAACACCACGATTCACTTGATAATTAAGTATCACTTGAGCCCAAGTTTTATTGTATTTATTGGCTATTTTAGTAATAATTTCTAGTGATGTATCTGAAATACGTTTAAGTGGTCCCCATGCTTCAGGAATTACATCATTGTTTAAACAAAAGTCAATGATGTCATCATGCCAATCATCCGGATGCGATTGGATTTGGTTTACAGTTGGCTTAATTTTAGCATGTTTGATTAAGTAATCTAATTGCTCATTTGAAAAGTTAGAAACACCTAATGAACGAATCAAGCCTTTTTCAACATATGTTTCTAAGATAGTCCAAACTCGAAGCATATCTTTTAAATCATCCCATGGGTGATGAATTAAATATAAATCAATATACGATAAGTCAAGTTGATCTAGGCTATATTGAACACTTTTATGTACAAGTTCATCTGTACCAGTGGCTTCAGGTGTTCCAGGAATTTTAGAAGTGATGAAGAATGCTGAACGATCGATACCTGATTCTTTTACCGCTTTTCCTATCACTGCTTCATTACGATACATGGTTGCAGTATCAATTAAACGATAACCAGCTAAAATGGCTGTTTTTAATTCAGTTGTATCAAAGTTAATGTCACCATAAAAATCACCATCAACTTTACCAAAAGTATTGGTACCTATACCAATTACCGGTACTTCTAAACCATTATTTAGTTTAAAATAGTTCATAATCTTTCTCCTTGTTTGTTTTACTTTTCTATAAATGCACGAACATCTTTTGCAAATGCCTGAGCACTTGACTCACCCAAATAAGCCATATGACCAGATGGGTATTCATTGATTTCAATACGATCCATTGGGTATCCTCCATGAGTTGCGAGATAACGAGCTTGACCAATTTGACATGCCATATCATAGTAACCTGTTGCAAACATGACACGCAGAGATTGATTTCTACGCATCGATGCCGATAGGCATTCAGCTGGCCTATTTTTTGCATCATTATGCCATTTTATACCATCTCTAGTAGTAATAGCATAGTACTCTCTTTCAAAATCAATGTTTAAAGAATCCTTTACTCTACCACACATTGCCGTCATGAATGCAGGTGTATATTGTGTCAATGCAACGCCTTCACTACCAGTTCTACTTCCAAATGGTAAAGTGAAACGCCCATCTAAACGACCTATCTCTAACCCTTTATTAGCCAATAATTGTTGCCACGAAAGTGCCATATCTGGTCGCAAGTTCTGTTTTAGCACCTCTTCTTCAGATAATCCCGAAAAATAAGCAACTTTTTTTGCAATCTCTTGTTTGGTCGTTTCATCTAGATTGGCACCTTTGAAAAGTGCTAAAAGATAATCATGTTCACAAAACGCATAACAACGATCTACAAACGCTTTTAATGTCCCAGGTATATCGTTGTGATACCAATTCGCTGCAGCCATTGAAGGTAAGGCTAGTAATGCTGGCTCTACATCAAATTCAAGAATATGATCTAGATTTCCCATCGCATTCCCTAATAACACAATGCCATTCAAACCAATGCCATTCATTTCATTTCCATGTCCTGTTAAGATATCACTCAGAACCCCTGCACGAACAGTACCGTAGCTTTCACCTAATAGATATTTTGGTGACATCCAACGTTTATGTCGATTAAGCCAAGTATGGATGAGGGTTTTAAAACTCTCTGCATCTTCATCAATACCATAAAATCTACTTGCTGCATCTTTATTCAAGAGTCTTCCCCATCCTGTTCCTACAGGATCAATAAAAACCAAATCACAAATATCAAGTAAGCATAAGTCATTATTTTCAACAAAGTACGGACCAATATGAGGGGTGTTAACAGCCTCTTCATTTTCAAATTTCATGCGTAATGGCCCAAATAAACCAACATGAAGCCATAATGATCCAGAACCTGGACCACCATTAAATAAGAACATCACAGGACGGTTTTCAAGGTCACTTACATCACTTCGAAAATAAGAGTAAGTAAACATAGATCCAGCAGCTTGTCCTTGTTCGTCATACAATACATTATCTTGGCACACTGTTGTATAATGAATTTCACTTCCGTTGATGAGCACTGATCCTTTTGAATGATATGTTTGAGGTGTAAAAGCTTCACTTTGTAACGACATTTCGATCTCTCCTTTTTTAACTAATTAATGCTTCAAGTTCATCTAATCTTGCTTCAAATACATCTAAAGCATCAATTGTTGGTTGATTTGTTGTCATATCAACACCTGCTTTTTTTAGTACTTCAATTGGATAATCAGAACACCCTGCCTTCAAAAAATCCAAGTATCGTTCTAATGCTGACTGCCCCTCTGATTTAATTTTTACCGATAGAGCATTTGCTGCACTAAAGCCTGTAGCATATTGATAAACATAATAGTTATAGTAAAAGTGAGGAATTCTTGCCCACTCTAGATCTATTTCATGATCATAAAAAACATCATTCCCATAGTATTTTTGATTAAGTTCTTGATATGCCTTTGTTAAATAATCTGCTGTCAAAGCAATACCATCTTGATCAGCCTTATGAATTAAATGTTCAAACTCTGCAAATTGAGTTTGACGATATATCACAGATTTAACGCGATCTAAATAATTCGTAAGGATATATGCTTTAATGGCTTGATCATCTTTGTATTTTTCTAATAAGTAATCTATAAGCAAATTCTCATTAGTAGTAGAAGCAACTTCTGCCACGAAAATAGAATAGCTACCATAAACTGATGGTTGGTATTTTCTTGTATAGTAACTGTGAATACTATGTCCTAATTCATGAACCAACGTGTATAAACTGTTAATATTGTCTTGCCAATTAAGTAAAATGAAAGGATTTGTTCCATAGGTACCCGATGAATACGCACCACTTCTTTTCCCCTTATTTTCAACAACATCAATCCAACGTTCATCAAAAGCCTTTTTTAACACTTTTTGATAATCATCTCCTAATACCATCAAGCCTTCAAGTGTCATTTCTTTTGCTTGTTCATAAGTAAATGTTAAATCAATTTCTTCTACAATAGGAACATGCATATCATACATTGTGAGCTGATCTAATTTTAATGCTTTTTTCCTCAATGCAATGTAACGATGAAAAAGTGGTAATCGTTCGTGAACCGCTTCAACAAGTGCATCATAAACGGATTCAGGAATTGCATTATCAAATAATGAAGCATGTCTTGCAGAATCAAAATGATGAACTTCCGCTATAAAATTATTCTTTTTAATTTGACCTGCTAGTGTTGTACTTAAAGTATTTTTGAATTCATTGTAGGTGCTGTAGTAGGTTCTAAAAGCAGATTCCCTCAAGTTTCTATCAGAACTCATCAAGTATTGAATAAATGTACCATGGCTCAATACCTTTTCTTCACCATCTGTTCCCACTACGTTTTTAAATCTAAGATCTGCATTATTTAATGCCGAAAAGGTGTTTTGAGGAGATCCTAAAACATCAGATGCTTTTGCAAGTAAAGCCTCTTCTGTTTCAGATAAAGTATGTGCTCTTTCTCTTAGAATACATTCAAGGTCTTGTTTGTACATACTTAACTTGGTGTTTTCATTTAAAAACATATGTATTTTTTGTTCCTCAATATTCATAACCTCTACTTTAAAAAATGCAAATGCAGCCATGGCTTGAGTTGCTAAGGCTTTTGCTCTACTATTCATTGCTTGACTTGTCGTATTGGTCGTATCAACGTCTTCTTGCATATTTGCATAAACAATCAATTTCTTTAGTCTGGTATATAGTTCATCACGGAATTGTAACACCAAAAGCAATGAATCACTACTATCTCCAATGGTTCCTTGAAAATTTGATGCTTTCTCAAGCAATTGTTGAATATTTCTATATTCAGCTTCCCATGATTCATGACTATGAAAGACTGTTGATAAATCCCAAGTTAACTCAACTGGAACATCTTTTCTTGATGGTAATGCATTCATTTAAATTCCCCCTTTATTTTTTACGTCGTTTTTAAAAAAGACACAAAGTGTCTATTTAATTGTTTTTGGTTTATAAAATGAACGATTTTCTAATGAGAAAATGCGTGGAGTGAAAGTACCTGGTTCAATCCCTTCTAGAGCACGGTTCATCATATACATACGCGCATCAATGTTATCGATGAAGGCAAGCATTTCAGCTTCTTTAATCATCGGTAATACGGGCGATCCATACTCAAGCTTACCATGATGTGATAAAATCATGTGTTGTAATAATATCACAACTTCTCCTTGAATATTTTGACTATCTGCAATCTCTTTAACCATCGCTTGCATAATTGAAATGTGCCCTACAAGCCTTCCTTCAACTGTGTATTCAGTTAAAACAGGTCCACTGAGTTCAATTAGTTTACCTAAATCATGCAAAATAATCCCACTATAAAGTAAACTACGATCAAGGCTTGGATACAAATCACAAATGGCCTTTCCTAAATCAAGCATACAACAAACATGATAAGCAAGGCCTGAAACATACTCATGATGATTACGTGTAGCTGCCGGATATTCATAAAAAGATTGCTTATAACGTTTATGTAATGTATAAATAATACGTTGCATATCTTGATTGGTAATGTTATAAATATACCCCTCTAGTTTTTCCATCATTAATTCTTTACTCATCGGAGCAGACTCTAAGAAGTAAGCAGCATCAATGCTTCCTTCTGGCACAACTTCAATCGATAAAACTTTTAATTGGATATTATTACGGTAACGATTCACATCTGCTTTAACATTGATGATTGTACCTACTTTTAGTAACGCAATCTGTTCTTCTTTTGCATCCCAAAGCTTCGCTTCAACTTGCCCTGTTTGATCTTGCAATACTAAAGAAAGATACGGAGAACTAGAAGCTGTTACGCCTCGACTTGCTTGGGTAACAAGTAACTGTGATTCAATTGTTTGACCTACTTCAAAATCTTTAATTTGAACCATATTTATTCACTCCTTAATTTGTTTATGATGGCATCGTAACGATACCCTTTTCTCATTAATGCTTGTATGATTTTTTGATCTCGTTTTGTTTTTTCAATCACTGCACTGTATTTGATGACAGTCCGATTGAAATCTTTTTCAAATACATCTTCATCTTCTACTAAATCAATTTGCTGCATTGTAGCATAAATACAAGAACTTGTATAGCCCCTGCTATAAAGCTTCTGCTCAATTTTTAATTTCATGCCACTAGTTGACCCTGTAACCATTTGCGCAAGTTTATGTGCATATTCAACACATGTAATTAGCTGTAAGTCAATAAATGCTTCTTGAAACTGTTCTATGAATTGGATGTCAATTCCTTTTTGAAGTAACTTATTTCTTATCCAAGTAAATCCATGTCCCTGACGTAGTTGATACTCATAGTAATGTTGTGTATATAATCTATCATCTATTAATTTTTTGCTTTCAAGCCATGATAAAGTTTGTTCTACCTCATCTTGAGTACCAAATTTAGATAATTTTTGTTTTAACTCAAAAGCCGTATAATCCTTAATAGACAGTAAATGAATAGCACGTTTCTTAACTTCGGTTAAACTCATCAGACGATTTCCTTTTAAAGCTTCTATTGGTTATGACAAACGTTACTGCCCCAATAATGGTCACAAAATAATACGTAGCCAATCGCCATATCAACATTGTACTAGCAGCTGCAACTGCAGGATCAGCAAACTCTTTATAAAACAAGGATGTAAACAAAAGCATATACACACCTTCAGCTCCACCAGATGAACCTGGAATTGGAATAAATGATGTAATCATTGAAATGGCTGAAGTCATCATTAAGATATCAAACAAGTCTTTAATACCTACATCGTAACCCAATGCTTTATAAGCAAATAAAGGAACAGAGTAGAAAAGTGTTAATTTTGCAACATTGATTAAAAAGACTTTAAACATAAGCTTTTTATTTTTAACTAAGATTGTAAGCTCTTGTTTGAATTGGTTAAGTTGCGCATCAAACTTAATTTTACTCGCTTCATAATCTTTTATAATGCGTATTTTAGATAAAAACTTGAGTACAACAAAACTAATAAAATCATGCACTTTTGTTGATAAAGAAGCACCAAGTAAAGCCCCTAAAACTGACACATTAACAAGAAAGCCAAGTAAAATAAGGGGTAGAAAAGCACTAAATCGATCCAAGTAATCAGTAAAATGAGCTGTGATTAAAATAATGGTATACAGTACCATAGTCGATTGATAAACAATAAAATTCAACATCAAAACACTCGCTGCTTCAGCAGCTCTAAGTCCTTGGTTGACAAATAAATAAGCCTGAGCAAATTGTCCACCACTTGCAAAAGGCGTAATGTTATTGAAAAAACCACCGACAAGTGCATTAATAATCCCTTTTAAAGCATTATATCCTCTATTATACAACTTACCAAATTGAGCAAGCGCAATTCCCTCTAAAATAAAATACGATAAGACAATTAATAACGTGACGCCAACCAACCAAATGTTTGCATTTAATACGACATCTACAACTTGATCAAAATGATCTTTTAACGAAAAATACAAAGCAATGGCAGTGATGATCACAATTAAAGAAAAGTTTAAAATATACTTCTTCGTTGACTTTTTCATTGTACCCTCCACTGCGCTCATTATACCATAAATGACTGATGATTAAAAGAAAAAAAGGCACTAGGCCTTTTATCTATGCTGCTAATTTTACCAAACGGTTGTAACGACGTTTTGCATCTTCTTCTGATTTTACAAATAATTCTTCTGCATGATCAGGGTTAATTTTCACTAATTGGGCAAAACGAGTTTCACTCATTAAGAATCCTCTAAATTTACTGAAATCAGGTTCTTTAGAATCAATCATCAATGGGTTTTTACCTTCTGCTTCTAAACGTGGATCATAACGGAACAATGTTAAATACCCTGAATCAACAGCTTGACGTTGTGATTCTTGGTGATTTGCAAGTCCACCTTTGATACCATGTTCAATACATGGAGAGTAAGCAATGATGAGTGATGGTCCATTATAGCTTTCAGCTTCTTTAAGTGCTTTGATAACTTGTACCATGTTTGCACCCATAGCTACATGAGCAACATAAACATGTCCATAAGCAATTGCCATTTGAGCAATGTCTTTTTTAGCTACTGGTTTACCACCAGCTGCAAATTTAGCAATCGCTGCAGATGGCGATGATTTAGATGACTGTCCACCAGTATTTGAATAAACCTCAGTATCTAATATCAAGATATTAACATTTTCACCTGAAGCCATAACATGGTCTAATCCACCATATCCAATATCATAAGCCCATCCGTCACCACCAATAATCCATTGTGATTTAGCCACTAGATCACCGCGGTAAGAAAGAAGTTCTTTAACATCTGTGTTACTTGACGCTTCAATACCTTTAATTAAATCGTTATTTAATGCACGTTGTGCTTCACGATCTTCTTTAACAGTTGCTTCTTCATATGAAGTAAACAATGCTTTAAGTTCAGGTTCTACTGCATCTTTTGTTGCATGCATAATTTCTAAGATGCGTTTTGCTTTGTATTGACTAGCAAGTTTCATACCAAATCCAAATTCTGCATTGTCTTCAAACAATGAGTTAGCCCATGCAGGACCTTGGTTGTTTGCATCAGTTGCCAATGGCGTTGATGGTGATGAACCAGTATAGATTGAAGAACATCCAGTTGCATTGGCAATCATCATGTCTTTACCAAACAATTGCGTTACCAAACGGTAGTAAGGTGTTTCCCCACAACCAGCACATGCTCCAGATACTTCGAAGTATGGATACAAGAACGCTGCACCTTTAGGTGTTGTAAGTGGGTATTTATCTGTTTTAGCAGGTACTTTTTTGTATAGGTAGTTTGCAAGTGGTGCATGTTTCAATTCTTCTTGAACAGGAACCATTTCTAATGCTTTTTTACCACCTTTACCTGGACATTCAACCACACATAGTGAACATCCAACACAGTTATCTGGAGATACTTGGATTCTAAACATTAAACCATCCATGTCTTTTCCAACTGCTAATAAAACATCATTACTAATATCTTCAGGAGAAGCTTTCATTTCGTCTTCATTAATTAAGAATGGTCTAATGGTCGCATGTGGACACACCATCGCACATTTATTACATTGGATACAGTTTTCTTTAATCCAACGAGGTACTTCATTTGCAATCGCACGGTGTTCTGCAAACGCAACATTTTGTTTCATTGTACCATCTAATTTATCCATGAATGCAGATACTGGTAAATCATAGCCATCAAGTTCATTGATTGGTGTCACAAATTGATCAAAGTAAACATCACCACTCAAAGCTTTTGTTGTATTAACATCAAGGTTTGCCCAAGCTGCATCAACCGTTACTTCAACAATGTTTTCTTTTCCAGCATCAATTGCTTTCCAGTTCATTTCAACAACATCTTGACCTTTTTTACCATATGATTTTTGTGCAGCTTCTTTCATGAATTTAACTGCATCTTCATATGGAAGAATTTGTGGGTTTAAAGCAAAGAATGCTGATTGAAGAATTGTATTTGTTCTTCTACCCATACCAATAGATGTTGCAATTGCATTTGCATCAATAATATAGAATTTTGCTTCTTTTTCAGCTAAAGCTTTTTTAACACGATTTGGCAAACGAGAAGCGATATCTTCTTTAGGAATACTTGTATTCAACAAGAATGCGCCACCTTTTTTAAGGTTTTTAATCATGTCATATTTCACTAAATAGCTATCTAAACTACAAGAAACAAAGTCAGCACTTGTAATATAGTATGTAGAACGAATTGGTGAATGTCCAAAACGTAAATGTGAACGCGTTGCCCCACCAGCTTTTTTAGAGTCATAAGCAAAGTATGCTTGTGAATACAAATCAGTATGGTCACCAATAATTTTAATTGAGTTTTTGTTTGCAGATACAGTACCATCAGATCCTAAACCATAGAATAGACATGATGTATAATCACCTTCTAATTCATATGATTCTTCAACTTTCAATGATAAATGTGTCACATCATCTTCGATACCAACTGTAAATCCATTAATTGGAGAAGCAGCATCTAAATTAGCATAAACTGCTTTAACTTGTTTTGGATCAGTATTTTTACTACTTAAACCATAACGTCCACCAACCAATACATCTACTTCAATGTTTGCTTGAGCAAGAGAAGCTACAACGTCTAAGTACAATGGTTCTCCAGTTGAACCCATTTCTTTAGTACGATCTAAAACAGCCACTTTTTTAACTGTTTTTGGTAAAACAGCTGTGAAATGAGCAGTTGAGAATGGACGGTATAAATGAACTTTAACCAAACCAACTTTTTCACCTTTTTTAACTAAATCATCAATTGTTTCAGTAATTGTTTCAGTTACTGACCCCATTGCAACGATAACTTTTGTAGCATCACTTGGTCCATAGTAAGTGAATGGTTTGTATTCACGACCTGTGTGAGCTGAGATTTTTTCCATGTAATCAGCAACAACATCAACAACATTTGCATAATGTTGATTTTGCGCTTCACGACCTTGGAAATAGATATCATCGTTTTCTGCGCCACCACGTGTTACAGGATTTGTATGTGGATTTAATGCATGTTGACGGTAACGTGCTAAACCTTCTTGATCAATTAATGATTTTACAAAATCTAAATCCATTAATTCGATTTTTTGAATTTCATGAGATGTTCTAAATCCATCAAAGAAATGCATAAAAGGAACAGATGCTTTAATTGCAGTTAAATGTGCAATTGCAGCAAGGTCCATCACTTCTTGAACAGAGTGCGAACAAAGCATAGGCACACCAATTTGACGGCATGCATAAATATCTTGATGATCTCCAAAAATTGATAATGAACGTGTTGCAATCGAACGAGCCGAAACATGCAATACTGCAGGCATTAATTCTCCTACCCATTTATAAATATTTGGAATCATTAAAAGTAACCCTTGTGAAGCTGTATAAGTTGTCGCTAACGCGCCACCTTGAATTGCCCCATGAACTGCACCAGCTGCACCAGCTTCTGATTGCATTTCAACAACTTTTACAGTTGAGCCAAACATATTTTTGCGCCCTTGCGCTGACCAAGCATCAACTAATTCTGACATTGTTGAAGATGGTGTTATCGGATAAATCGCAGCTACTTCTGTAAAGGCATATGAAATATGACTTGCAGCTGTATTTCCATCCATTGACTGATATGTCTTTGACATTAAAATACCTCCCTATGTTTTAGTAACAATGTAATTATACTCTCTTTGTTCTATATTTTCTAGTATTACTATCACTTTTTAGCAATTTTAATACATATAACACTAAAATAAATAAGAATGTCTAGATCTGTTTGATACTAGACAATAAAACGCGGTCAATACCGTCTATTTCTTCTAACTGAACCGATACATCTTCACTTAACGATGTCGGTATGTTTTTACCAACAAAATCAGCCCTGATTGGTAGTTCACGATGGCCTCGATCAATAAGTACAACAAGTTGGATTGAACGTGGTCGCCCTAAATCAAACAAGGCATCGAGTGCTGCACGCACTGTTCTTCCTTTAAATAAAACATCATCAACTAAAATCACATCTTTATTGGTTAAATCAAAATCAATGTTGGTTAAGTTACGATCTTGTTTTTTTTCATCATCACGATATTTTGATATATCCAAGACCCCACAAGCAATCTTTTCTCCTTCAAATTGCTCTAAATTTTGTTGGATTCGTTTTGCTAAAAAAGCCCCACGGGTTTGAACACCAACCAAAACAATATTTGAAACACCTTTATGTCGTTCAATAATTTCATGAGAAATACGTACCAACGTTCTTTTCAACGCTTGATGATCAATAATCTCTTTCATGAACTAACCCCTTTCTTTTAATACCAAATCAAAGAATGAATTCAATACAATCCCTGCAAGGGCCGCTAAAACCATGCCTGTTAAAGTTAGACTAACATCACCAACTTGAATGCTTACCATTGCACCACCAAGGCCAAAAACAAGCATGGTTGAGGCTACTACGACATTCTTTGTTGAAGCAAAATCAATTTGATTTTCGACTAATACACGAATACCATTTGACGCAATAAACCCAAACAATAAAATTGATACCCCACCAAAAACAGGTGTTGGAATACTTGCAATAAGGGCCGAAAATTTACCAACAAAACTAATCAACATAGCAAACACGGCAGCACCACCGATGACATAAATTGATGCAACTTTAGAAAGTCCAATGACTGATGTGTTTTCTCCATAAGTTGTATTAGCAGGTCCCCCAATCATGGCTGATGCAAAAGTGCCTAATCCATCACCTAGTAATGTACGATGAAGACCTGGGTTTTTTAACAACGGACGATGAATGATTTGGCTTAACACAGTGTGATCGCCAATATGCTCAGCAAGGGTAACAATTGAGATTGGCAATAATGTTAGCAACCCTCTAAAGTCCAATCCATATGAAACAATTGGAAAACTAAGGCTTGGCACTTGTAACCAATGAGCATCAAGAATGGGTTGAAATTGTACCATACCAACTAAAATAGCAGTTATATAGCCAGCAATAATACCAACAAGAAAAGGAATGATTTTAAAGAAACCTTTACCTAATATAGCGGCGCATGCCGTCACCATGAGCGCAACAAATGCAACAAGCATTGATTGCCAAGTTGCCGTGCCATTCAAACCAATTTGAGCAATTGCAACAGGTGCTAATCCAAGACCAATGACAATGATCATTGGTCCCACAATGATTGGAGGTAATAAATAGTCTACCCATTTTGTTCCAATCAATCGAATCATCAATGCAAATATCACATAAACAATACCCACACCCATTAATGCTGTATACACAGCAGCACTGCCATACCCTTTTGCAACAGCACTTATCCCTGCAATAAAGGCAAATGAACTACCTAAATAAACTGGTGATTTTGCTTTTGTACAAATAATATAAATGACAGTCCCAATACCAGATGCTAGTAATGCTGTAGAAATTGACAACACTTCATAGCCTGCTGCTTGGTTGACAGTAATTGGCACCAATACTGTCGCCCCAAACATAGCAAACACATGTTGCACGCTTAACATCAGCCACTGTCCAACCTTTGGCTTGTCTTCTACATCTAAAATTAAATCGTTTTTTTCCATATTTTTCTCCCTTCATATTAAAAAAACCATGGTCCACCAAGGTTAAAAAAAGGATATACCTTGCAATCTCTCCGGATTGATTAAAGGACATCCTAAGTATACCATATTCAATAAAGACTTGCTACTATTCAAGCACAATTCGGTAACTAATATAAAGCCCAAACAGTAACCAAACAAGACTCATGAATCCATGAACTGAGAACAATGAAATAAAATCACTCAAAACAAATAACCAAACATTCGGACTAAAATAAAGAAGTGGATTACCTGTCGTAATAACAATAACAGCAAAACTCGTTAAAAAGACTGAAAGAAAAGTCGAAAAAACGGCTACTAATCCTACTTTGTGATCAGGTCTTCTAGCATATTTTTTGATTGCATATCCAATGATGGCACCATTAATGATTGCTGTTAATTCAATACCAGATGCTAATATAATTAAAGCACAGATATATGATAGCACAACCGCCAAACCAACACCAATTGCAACTGCAAGCCAAAATCTTTGATTTAAATTAAGATACATGTGCTTCTTCCTCCAATACATCATTTGTTTTTTTATTTTTTAGTTGATAATAAGTCATGATGATGCTTCTAATAACAAGCACCATAGGAATCGCAACGACTACCCCAATCAATCCAAATAGTGTCCCATTTACAAAGATACCAAAAAGCAGTAACAGTGGGTTTATTTTAACGCGAGTACCATAAATCTTAGGTTCGATATAATACTGATCAACAAAAGAAGACCACCCAATTGTAAACAACGTTCCAAAAATAACAAAAGGACCTTGAGATAAAGCAGTAAGCAATGCAAGAATGTTGACAGCTATTGGCCCTATATAAGGCACTAAAATTGCAAACATATTTAAAACCCCTAATATAAACCAACTACGATGACCAAAAATAAAATAAAGAAACATATACATCGGTGCTTTAGACAACATGACCACACCAAATGAACCAAGGAACTTTCTTACAGCAGCACTCGCATTGATTAAATATAAAGGTAAATCATCATCTATCATATCCGCAAACGCCAAAACACCTTTCTTAAATCCTTCTTCATTTGTTAAAAAGTATATAGCTAATACTGTATAAAATAAAAACGAAAAGAATGCATTGATAAAGCCAAACACCATACTTAAAAAGACTGAACCTGAACTAGATACCATTTGGGCTATAAATGAGCTGATGTTTTTTATCGAAATATAACTTGAAATATCAATGTTTAATTGTTTCATCAATTCGTTAAGACCAAAGAAACTACGTTCATTTAAAAAATTAATCAAAGCTGTGATACCATCAATCCCCGCACGTGCAAATGTATTCACTTCAACAAAGATACTCGGAACGGCAATGAACACAACAGTTCCAAGCAAGCCCATAAAACAAGCCATCACAATTAAGATAGAAAGGCCTCTCTTTTTAGTTCTTTTTTCAACTGCATGAACAAATGGTGATAAAATATAGGCGATCAAATAGCCAATCAAAAAAGGGCGTGTTGCTCTAATGATCAAATTTAGCCATCCTGTCCACGTATCTGATGATGCACTTATAAAAAAGAAAATAAGTATCAACAAGACTGTTGAAGCAAGTACTCTCATGACACTTGTTTTTCCTAATGTTTCTTTAAAGAATCGTTTTATTTTTTTCATTACATGCCCCCGTTTTCAACATTATAGCATATTACTAAAAAAAAGAATACCCATAAGGGTACTCGTTTTATCTTGTTAGAGATTTGATTAGTTGATTGTGTTGTGGGTATTTATGTAGCAGTTCTTCTTGATTAAATAAATAAAAATCTTCAAAATCAAACCCAAAAGAAACATTACACCCAACAA
This sequence comes from uncultured Erysipelotrichales bacterium, assembly GCA_964632125.1. Lineage (GTDB taxonomy): Bacteria > Bacillota_I > Bacilli_A > Erysipelotrichales > CAZWEF01 > CAZWEF01. Next base: position 9,578 of record CAZWEF010000025.1, on the reverse strand, counting down.
GTGAGAATCCTTTTTTGGTTTCATGTGAACATGATCCAAAGATCATACCACCAGGTACCACAAACTGTGGCACCTGCCCTTTTTTTACATCTAATCCGAGCACCACCATTTGATGAACACCTTGATCATTGATCATATGAATCTCAAGGGGATCTCCGTCATGGAAGTACCACATTTCATCTGATTTGATTTGATGAAATGCTGAGAAGTCTTCTGGTTCAATCAAGAAATAAATGCTTGTTGATAAGGCACGCGCACCAAATGATGTAGACATAGATAGTGGGTTTCTATAATGACTGTTAAAATAACCACCTTCAGGATGTTTGGTCATGTTTAAATAATTGATGTAATCTTCTTTATTCATATTTTTTAAACCATCCCATCATTTCTTCTAAGCGTTTCATTCTTAGACTTGGTATCCCTGATCGTGACAGTTCATGTGTCGACTTAGGAAATCTTACAAGACGTGTATCAACGCCTTGATATTTTAAACCAGTAAACATTTGTTCCCCTTGTTCAATCGGGCATCTAAAGTCAGCTTCTGCATGGATCACAAGGGTTGGCGTTTTGGCATTTTTGATGTGTGCTAGTGGCGAACGCTCCCACATCACATCGAATTGATTGATAACGTTAGCACCTTGGAATTCCCATTCAACAAAGAAATAACCAATATCACTCGTACCCCAAAAGCTTAGCCAGTTGCTGATTGAACGTTGTGTGACGGCTGCTTTAAAACGATTGGTATGTGTCACAATCCAGTTAGTCATGTAACCACCATAACTTCCTCCCGTTACATATTGGCGATCTTTATCAAGCCACTCATAATTTGTTAGCACATAGTCCATGCCATCCATTAAATCCAAATAATCATGTCCACCATAATCACCTAATATACCTCGCATATGTGCTTCACCATAGCCATAACTTCCTCTAGGATTTACAAGCAAAACAGCGTATCCTTCATTGGCCATCACTTGCACTTCATGAAAGAATGATAAACCATGCATCGCAGCCGGTCCACCATGGATGTTGTAAATAATTGGGTATTTTTTTTGCCCATCAAATGATGCAGGATATACAATAAATCCATGTAGTCTTTTTTGATCATGTGTTGCAAGTTCGATTTCTTCATAACGACCAAACGTATGTTCTGCAACAAAAGCATCATTTCCATGTGTCATTTGAATGGTTTCTAATGCATGTTTTAAATACAAATTACTTGGTTGTAAAGGACTATGGAATCCATAAACAACAACATCTCCAACCACATCAAAATCAGCTACACAGCCTTCTAATTCAACAATTGGATGTACAGCCTCTGTTTGCATATTTATTGCATGTAAACTCACACGTCCATAATGTGCCACTCTAAAATAGAAGGCATCACCTGTTTCATTGAACATGGCCGTTTTACCATTTGATCGCATTTTCAAATCCGCGACACTACAATCACCTATATGACGGTCTTCATGATAAACTTTTGTTACTTCTTTAGTGTTTGGATTCATCATAAATAATTCTGGTTGACTCACTCGCACCATTGGCTGTTTTGATGCAATAACCGCAATCAATTCTCCATTTGGTTGGTAAAAACCTTGATAGACTTCGCCATCACTTGCAAATTCACTCAAATCTATCATCTCTTTTGTTTCGAGATTTAACTCATATAATGCTTCTTGTTGATTTAACTCAGATGTGTGTCGTTTCTTAATCAACAATAGTTTTTTACCACTCTCATGGACATCACTTAAATGATGATCTTGATCACCACTTGTTAGTTGAATAACCACTTCACCTTCTTTAACCACGTACAATTGTTCATAAACACCAGGTATACTATAACCCTTTAAATCATGACGATAATGTAGTGCATCATAGCCTTTAGCCTCATTTTCTTTAAATGCTTCGCCTTCTCCTGTTGGCGCTTGTACAATAAACCCTTGGTTATTTGGTAACCATTGATATGTTGAAACACCATGTTTCATGGTTGTTATCTGTAGCGCTTCTCCCCCATCTAGTGGTAAAACAAATAATTGATTTGTTTCTTTACGATTAGAAATAAACGCAAGTTTATCGCCATCTTGATTGAACTTCGGACTACCATTAAACTTACCTTCAAATGTCCACTGAATATGTTTTTTGCTTTGAACATCATAGCACACTAATGATGATTCATATGTATCTGCTTCTTGACTTGTTTTTGTCTGAACATAAATAATTTTTTGTTTGTTTGGACTTATCACTGGTTGTGCATAGTTTATTAACTCAAACAATGATTCTTTTGTAATTGTTTTCATATAATCCCTCCATTTGGCTCATTATATCAAATTCACTTTAAAAAAAATAGGGTTAACCCTATTTAAAAATTGATTTTTATTATGAAATATAAACGATTTGATGATCAATTTCATCATCAACCATTTCATTTTTATGCCAATAACTTTCATCATTTAAAACTTGCCAACGTCTTTCTTCTTTCAAATAAGACCAGTCTTTATCATTTTGATAATAGAGTTGAATCGACTTTGCTTCTAATATATTGGCAATTTGATTATCATGATAATTATACTCATCAAAATCAGTAAATGACTTATCACCCATCTGTGAATATAAATTGTTTAAAGCCAACAATAGATCATGCACATCAACATCCATTTCAAAAGCCTCTAAACCAAGCTCTCTTGCCTCTTTTAAGACAATTGGATAGGAATGAGAAGGAAAATCATTATTGAGTTTTTCGCTAATCATTCGGCATTTCTCAGAGTCTTTCATATGATACGACAAAATTTCTTTACAAATCTTAACACTCAAAGAACTTGAACGGTCTAAAGCACCAATCACAAGTGGATGAATGTATTTATATAGTTCTTGATAATGATTGACTTGATTGCTTGTTTCATCGATTTTCCAAAGTTGTGTAATCCGTTTAATTTCATCATGTGCGATGCGAACTTTTTGATTGTTCACAGCGTCAATCGGTGCCATTTGATGGACAGTTGATGAATCAATTGGTGTTAAATAAGCAAGTGGTCCCATATGGATTTGATCAGCGCCTAATGCCATAAGCGTTGCAGAAGATGCTGATTCTAATGGAATGAGGGCAATAACTTCCTTATTGTAGTTTCTAATAATGTTAACAATTCTAAGTGAAGCTTCAACATTACCTCCTTGTGACTTGATAAAAATAGCGACTTGTTTGTGTTTACCTATTTTTTTAAACAATTCATAAAAAGCAAGCACGTCGTTACTACATACTCCTCCATTGTATGAGTTCCAATACACAAGCATTGGCATCCCAATTTTCGCTTCAATTTGTTGAATAATTTCTTGCGTTTCTCTAAATAAGACAGGGGGTTGTTTGATTTTAACTTCTTTTCTATTTTCCATAATACCTCCTAATTGATTTGTCATACTACTTTGAGTCTGTCAAAATAAAGCCTATATTAATTTTACATAAATCAAAACATATTTTCAAGGCAAACAAAAAGATTTCCTTATTCCTAACCAAGTCTCTAATAGA
>CAZWEF010000025.1:0-5958 GCA_964632125.1 uncultured Erysipelotrichales bacterium | reverse complement strand
CTTAATGTCATGAACGCCATCGTCATGGATTCCATACTACCAAATCCATAAAGATTTGATCCATATAAGAATGCCGTAAGTGTTAACGTACCGACAAGGACACCATTAAAGAACAAGTACAAAGCGCCACCATGTGCAAATAAACTTTCACTTTGCATACGTGGTTTTTCTTTCATGATGTTTTTACTTCCAGGATCAACACCAAGGGCTAATGCTGGGAATGAGTCAGTCACTAAATTAACCCATAAGATATGGATGGCATTTAAAGGTACTGGCCAACCTAAAACAACTGCAAAGAATAACGCAAATACTTCCCCAATATTACATGACAGTAAATAGAAGATAGTTTTTTTAATATTATTGAAAATATTACGTCCTTCTTCAACTGCTTTTACAATGGTTGCAAAGTTATCATCTGTTAAGACCATGCTTGCTGCTTCTTTTGAAACATCACTTCCTGTAATACCCATAGCAACACCAATATTAGCTGCTTTTAGTGATGGTGCATCGTTAACGCCATCACCAGTCATGGAAACGATGTAGTCTTTTGATTGCAATGCTTTAACAATCATCACTTTATGTTCAGGTTGAACACGTGCAAAGACACGGTAGTTTTCAATGACTTTGTTTAAATCATCTTGAGACATGGTACTTAATTCTTGACCACTTAAAACTAGGTCACCAACTTTAGCAATACCAACTTCTTTTGCAATAGCAAGCGCAGTGTCTGGATGGTCTCCTGTAATCATAACAGTGCGTATGCCTGCTTGGTCACAAACAACCACAGCATCTTTAACTTCAGGTCGAGCAGGGTCAATCATACCAATTAAGCCAATAAAGATTAAGTTAGATTCTAATGCTTGATCATCTTTTTGTTTATAAGCAACACCTAAGACACGAAGTGCATCTTGACTCATGTCATGGGCTGCTTGTTCAATTTGGGCACGATAGTCCTGAATTGGCAAGATTTTACCATCAATTAAAATAGAAACACTGCGATCAAGAATTTGGTCCATTGCACCTTTAGTAAAGACAATTTCTTTACCTTGATAGTCATGCACTGTACTCATCATTTTTCTTTCTGAATCAAATGGTAATTCATCAATTCGCTTATATTGTTGGTCTAACAAAGATTTCTTTAAGCCAAATAAGTTACCCATATCGACAAGCGCAAGTTCAGTTGGATCACCAATGCGTGAGCCTTCATTTGAGGCATCTGAGCACAAGACAAAAGCATCAATCAACATACTATTTTGTTCATAGCTAACTGCTTGAATATCTGACAATTGATTGTTGACATATGACTGAACAACGGTCATTTTGTTTTGAGTAATGGTTCCTGTTTTATCTGAACAAATAACATTGACAGAGCCAAGTGTTTCAACAGCAGGTAGTTTTTTAACAATCGCATGAATGCGAATCATTCGTTGAACGCCAAGTGCTAAAACAATGGTTACAATGGCTGGTAATCCTTCAGGTATAATTGCAACAGCTAACGCAATTGCAACCATTAACATTTCAATCAATAAATGTCCACGAACAATACCAACAATAAACATTAAAACTGTAATTGCAACAGCACCTATTGCGAGTTGACTTCCAAGTTTAGCAAGACGTTGTTGCAAAGGAGTTGCTTTGCTTTTTTCATTATCAAGCATGCTAGCAATTTTACCGATTTCAGTGTCCATCCCAATACCAATAACAACAGCTAATCCTCGCCCATATGTAGCATAAGTTGACATGTAAGCTTGGTTGATACGATCCCCTAGTCCCACTTCTTCATTTTGCAATGCTTCTGCAACTTTATCTACTGGTACTGATTCCCCTGTTAGAATCGACTCATCAATTTTTAAGTTGGCAACTTCAATCAATCTTAAGTCTGCAGGAATATATCGTCCAGCCTCAATCACAATCAAATCACCAACAACAATTTCCTTCACATCCATCTCAACAACCACACCATCTCTTTTTACGAGTGTTTTAGGGCTTGAAAGCTTCTTAAGTGTTTCCAATGCTTTTTCAGCTTTTCCTTCTTGAAATAGCCCAATAGATGTATTTAAAACAACCACGATCAAGATAATAATTGAGTCAGCTATTTCACCAGTTAACAATGAAATAATAGCAGCAACTCCCAATATGTAAGTCATTGGTTCATTTAATAAATCTATGATTTTACGATATAACGGTGTTGGTTTTTTCCCTTCTAACTCATTTAATCCTTTCTTTTGTCTTTCGTTCACTTCTTGTGAAGATAGTCCATTGACAACATCAGCCTTTACAAGTTCAATGACTTCTTCATTTGTTTTACTTACTAAATTCATGTTTTCCTCCTTGATAGTCTTGAAATAAAAAAAACAAGACACCTATTTTGGTCTTGTCATTTCATTTTATGCCGGGCTAAAGCCGTATTGACGACATAAAAACCATTCATGGTTGACTACTCCCCATGACGTTATTCTAACATAACTGGGTTTTTAAAACAATCACTAATTGTTCTTTTCCTTAAGTAAATCACGTATTTCTTTTAATAAAGATTCTGAGGTTTCTTTTGGCGCTTCTGGTTCAGCTTCTTTTTCTTTTAGAAATCCTTTTTTAATGTTCATCATCATTTTAACAACCAAAAACAAAGCAAACCCAATGACAATAAAATTCAACACTGCATTTAAAAACAAACCATATTGAAGCTCAACGCCTCTAAACTCAAATACAAGATGATCAAACTTAATGCCTTTAATCAACATATTAATCAAAGGATTAATAATATAGTTAACCAAACTGTTAATGATTTGCGTAAAAGCAGCCCCAATCACAACAGCAACTGCTAAATCCATGATATTACCCTTAAATATAAATGCTTTAAATTCTTTAAAAAATTTTTTCATTGTTATCCTCCAAATCTCTTTTCAAACATCAAAAAACATGATATGATTGTTTATGCGCAGGTATGGTGGAACCGGTAGACACGCTATCTTGAGGGGGTAGTGCCCGTATGGGCGTGCAAGTTCAAGTCTTGTTACCTGCACCAATTAACATATGAGTCTAATTTAGACTTTCTATATAATTTAGTAGTTCATTTGGTTGGGAGATGATGACATCAGCACCCGCCTTTTTTAATTCTGTTTCACTTCTAAAACCCCATAAAACGCCGACTGCTTTTAGACCAGCATTGTTTCCTGTTTGCATGTCAACATCTGAATCACCAATAAACAAACATGCATCTTTAGAAACACCAAGTTTATCTAATGCTTGCAAAGTCTTTGTTGGGTTTGGTTTGATGGTTGTTTGATCATCACCATAGACTGCAACAAATGGTACATCCTTAAATAGTTTTTCTACAATAGCAATCGTTCTTAAATGGTTTTTATTGGTTACGATGGCTATTTGAATGCCTCTTTTTATCAATGCATCTAATAACTCATTAATGCCATCATAAGGCGCTGTAAAAACATCGTCATGTTGACCATAATAATCAAGAAAATAAGCTTTAACTGCTTCTTTGTGCTCTAAATCAAAATCTAAGGCACGTTCAACCAAAACATCTGTGCCATTACCAACAAACTGACGATAGGCATCAGCATCGTGTGTTTTTTGTCCAACTTGTTTTAATGCTTCATTCATGGCAACTGCTAAATCATCAATTGAATTAATCAATGTGCCATCTAAATCAAATATACATGCTTTAATCATTGTCTTCTCCTTTATTACTACCTAACCATCATAACACAACGATGTCTTATCTTCAACTTCACTTAATTAATGGTTTGTGCTTTGTAAATGTCCCTAAGTTCAATGCCTGAAATGCTTCTCTGATTTCTTTTTCAGTATTCATGACAATAGGCCCAGCCCAAACAACATCATCATTTGTTTTATTACCTGAAAGAAATAAAAACTGAACACCTGTTTGTGTTTCAAACAACACCTCATCACCATCTGTGAGTAGTGCTACTTCTCCTTTTTGAACAACTTGATGATTGATACTTAGACTGCCATCAACAACATAAATAAAGGCTGTGTCTTGTTTTGTTTCTAAACTAAATTTTGTGTCTTGATTTAATTGAATGTCTAGATAAGTCGGTGAAACATAGTGAGTACCATGACCTTGAACCCCTTGATATTCACCAGCAATTACCTTTACCAATCCACCATCTATATTAATTATTGGTAGCATTTCTTTTGGTAAGTTTTGATAACTCGGGTCAATCATTTTTTGTTTTTTAGGTAAATTAATCCAAAGTTGTAACCCTTTTAAATGACCTGTAGTTAAAGGGGTTTCCTCATGATAGATACCACTACCTGCAACCAACCATTGCACACCTCCATCACTTACTTCACCAACGTTTCCTAAGCTATCGCGATGTCTAAAGCCACCTTTTAAGATATAAGAAATGGCTTCAATCCCTCGATGTGGATGCGTAGGAAAACCAACACCCTCCTCCATTGTTTGGGCATCAAAAACATCAAGCATCAAAAATGGATCAAATGCCTCAACTGTTTCATGACCAAGTAATCTTGTAATCACAACCCCATTTCCTTCTTTCATTTGTTTGCCTTTAATAATTTGTTTAATTGTTCTCATTTTTTTCTTCCTCTCCTTATTTTTTGTAAAAGTAAAATCAAAGTTTGTTTCTCTTTTTCAGTCAAACCTTCAAACAATGCCTCTAAATCTTTTAGATGTTCAGGCATAATGGCTTCTATCTTTTCCTTACCTAAATCTGTTAACTCGATTAACCATTTTCGTTGATCACTCATATCTTGCCTTTTTTTAATGAATTGTCCTTTCTCTAAATTTCTTACAACAACTGTCATATTACCACTAGTAGATAAGACTTGTTCAATGATTTGTTGAATTGATAATGGCCCTTTATGATACAACAACTCCAGTACTGAAAACTGTGTGCTCGTAAGTCCATGTTCACTAAATCTAGTGGCACCAATCTTTTTTAGCTGGTTTTGGGTTCTAAGTAACCCCACAACTAGCATACCGTTGATACTATTTTCTTTTGTTTTCATAACCTCAATTTATCACTAATTAGTAATAATTGCAATCGATATGCTTTCCTTGAGTTAACCAATATGATAAACTTAATAGAGGTGATAAAATGAAACAAATCGAGGTACTTGTCGTCGATGCTTTTACCAAACATAAGCATTCAGGTAACCAAGCTGGTGTTGTTTTAAAAGCAGATGATTTAAATGATTTAGAAATGCAAATAGTTGCAAAAAAACTTCAATTCAATGAAACTGTTTTTGTATTAAACTCAAATAAAGCTGATTTAAGACTAAGATATTTTTCTCCAAACATTGAAGTGGCTTTATGTGGACATGGTACAGTTGCAGCAATTTATGCCTATATGGAGGCTAAGCATCAGACAACTTCTTGTGCAGTAACAATCGAAACAATGGCTTCCATTTTGACGTGTTTTTATGATGCGCAAACAAAAAAAATAAGGATGACACAAGATCATCCTCAGTTTGATTTATTTGATGGTTCAATTGATGCGCTCACACAAAGTATTGGCATTGACCCTTGTGAATTGGATTCAAGGTATCCCATCATTTATGGTTATACTGGTGTATGGACACTACTTGTTCCCATTAAAAACTTACAAGTATGCCATCAAATGAAACCACACAATGAAGTCTTTTCAAGCATCTTAAATAAGCATCCAAATGCTTCTATCCATCCTTGGACATTGAATACCATCCATCCACACACATCAATGCATGGTAGACACTTTTCATCCACCATGTCAGGTTCAATTGAAGACAGTGTGACAGGGACAGCATGTGGTGTTATGGGTGCCTTTTATTACCAATTCATCAACAAACAGAAAATGCATTTATACATAGAACAAGGACAAGAAATGGGTAAAGATGGTGAAGTGGAAGTCATCATTGAGGACACAAATGGACTAGAAGTAAGTGTCTCTGGGCATGCAGTCATCAGTGATATTTTAA
>CAZWEF010000024.1:6089-23927 GCA_964632125.1 uncultured Erysipelotrichales bacterium | reverse complement strand
AATTTATGATTGATGCTTTTGCAAGAGGGCTTGTGATTGATGGTGAACTGTGGCGACCTGCTAAATTGATTGACTTGGGGGAATGTGTTGCTGAAGTCCGTATTTGTGAAGGCAAATACCATCAAATTAAACGCATGTTTCATGCAGTAGGGCTTGAAGTTGTGGCACTGACGCGTTTACAAATAGGTCAGTTAAGTTTAGATGATAGCCTCGCATTGGGTCAGGTACGAGAATTGACAGATGTAGAATTGGCTTGTTTAGGAGGGGGATCATGATACTGGTTGTGGATGTTGGTAATTCAAATGTTGTATTTGGTTTCTATCAAGATCATCAATTGATGCATGTTTTAAGGACTCAAACAATTAAGCATCAAACAGTTGACGAGTTTATGACTGTTGTTATGGGACTTGCACATGCAAGTAAGATTGACTTATCAACAATGACAGGTTGTATCATGGCCTCTGTCGTACCTAATTTATCGCGAGTGGTTGTTGAAGGTTTAAAGAAACTAACAGGAATCGATGTGATGGTTTTAGGGCCAGGTATTAAAACAGGACTCAAAATTGAGATTGATGATCCACATGAATTAGGTGCTGATCTTGTTGCTGGTGCAATTGGTGCAATAGAAAAATATGAAGCGCCAATGGTGGTTATTGATTTGGGTACAGCGACAACTTATAGCATTATTGATCACAAAAAAGCTTTTATTGGTGGTATCATTCAACCTGGTATCGGTATTTCTTTACAAGCTTTGGTTAATCAAACCTCTTTACTAAAAGATGTTTTACTTAAACCATCGCCATCCATTATTGCTAAAAATACAACGCAGGCAATTCAAGTTGGACTGATTGATGGCGCAGCGAGTGCCATTGAGGGCATTGTGAGTCGTATTGAAGCAACACTTGGTCAAGAAGTTCGTTGTATTTTAACGGGTGGTATGTCGCCGCTTGTTGCATCTAGATGCAACAAGACAATTATTTTAGATGAGTATTTGCTTTTAAATGGTTTGTATATGATTTATCAAAAAAACAATTAAATAAAATAAACATAGAGCTCCGTTGTACCTTACAATGGATGGCAGGAGGATTTATGAAAACAAAAGAATTAACAGTGAATGCTGTCTTTTTAGCCATTATATTATTAATGGTCTTTGTACCAAACTTAGGTTTTATTACACTTGGACCTCTTAGTGCAACTATTATTCATATACCAGTTTTGATTGTTGCGTTTGCTTACGGAAAAAAATCTGCTTTAATTGCTGGTACAGCTTTTGGTGTTGGTTCGTGGTATGCTTCATTAACACGTGGTGGTGTTGCTGATTTGGTCTTTCAAAACCCACTAGTTTCGGTTTTACCTCGTATTTTATTTGCATTGATTGCCGTTTATTTATTTACGGTATTAAAAAAACAAATAAAAGATGAACGTTTATCTACTGCTATTGCTGCAGGACTTAGCACACTTATTCACACATTGCTTGTCATTGGTGCTATTTATCTATTTGCTGATTTTAATTCTTTAGGATTTACAGGTGGATTTAGTGGTTATTTAAACATTATAAAAGTTATTATTTTAACTGGTGGTATCCTTGAAATCATATTAGCAGCAATGCTTGTGCCATTGGCAACAAGTGCAATTAAACGTGTTCAAAAATAGTAGAAGAACCCATAAGTATTTTCATGGGTTTTTTATTTGGATAAAATGAAAGAAATGTAACAAAATAAATGAAATTAATCGTTAAATAGGTTATAATAGTAATGAGGTGATGCCATGAGACTAAGAAGAAATAGTAAAGCCATTACCCGTTTACAAACATCACCATATGTGTTGTATATTGAACAAGACAATACACCAATTAAGGACTGGTCAACAGTTTTTGATATAAAACAACCGATTCATATTGAGGTCGGTATGGGTAAAGGTGATTTTTTAATCGGAATGGCAAAACAGTTCCCAATGATTAATTTTATAGGGATTGAAAAGTATGATACCGTATTAGCATTAGCGGTTAAAAAGATAGAAACAATGAAACTCTCTAATTTAAAGGTGATGTGTTGTGATGCTGAACATTTAAGTGACTTGTTTGAACACCACTCGATTCAAACACTGTATCTCAATTTTAGTGATCCGTGGCCTAAAAAAAGACATGTAAAAAGACGATTAACTTATCGCTCTTATCTTTCGATTTATGAAACAATTTTAACAAGACAAGCACCAATCATTATGAAAACTGACAATCGTTCTTTATTTGAATATTCCCTTGTGTCAATGAATCAGTATCATATGAATTTCCATGATGTTTGTTTAGATTTACACCATAGTGATGGTTATGAAACCAATATCATGACTGAGTATGAACATAAATTTTCTAAAAAAGGACATGTTATTTATCGATTAGAAGCTTCGTTTAAGGAGGATTCACATGAGTAAGCAAAGACAATTATTTGAACATTTAACCATGATACCTGGTATTTCTGGGCATGAGAAGCATGTTGCAAAAGCATTAAAAACCTATTATGAACCATTTGCAGATGAAATTATCTATGATGGTTTAGGTAGTATTTTTGCAGTTAAAAAATCGAAAGCAAAAAATCCTTTTAAAGTGATGTTAGCTGGACATATGGATGAAATAGGCTTTATTGTACAAAGTATTACAACAAACGGAATGCTAAAGATCCATCCGATTGGTGGTTGGAATCCACAAGTGTTGTTAGCCCATCAAGTACATGTTTATCCACAAGATGATTTAAATAGACGTTTGACAGGTGTAATTGCGAGTGTGCCACCACATTTGATGACGCCTGAAATGAGAGGTAAAGTGACAACAATTGATCAGATGCTTGTTGATATTGGGGTGACATCAAAAGAAGAAGCAATGGAAAAAGGTGTATTGCCAGGCGATATGGTTGTGGTTGCAGGTGTGTTTGAAGAACTTGCTAATCCAAATCGATTGTTGGCAAAGTCATGGGATAACCGTTATGGATGTATTATGGGTGTTGAATTGCTTGAAGCGTTAAAAGATGTTGAATTACCATATGATCTTTACATTGGTGCAACCGTGCAAGAAGAAGTCGGTGTGCGTGGTGCTCAAACAGCAGCACAAATGATTCAACCAGATTTAGCGATTGTACTTGATGCCTCACCAGCTAATGATGCGACAGGCGACCAACAAGCTTTTGGACAATTAGGAGAAGGTGGACTTATTCGTATCATTGATAGTAATATGATTCCAAATCAAGCATTTATTGCACATGCTAAAAGTATATTTGAATCATTGCAATTAAAGTATCAGTATTATCTGTCATATGGTGGAACTGATGCTGGAAGTATTCACAAAGCATGTAGTGGTGTACCAACGCTTACTGCTTGTTTGCCGGCTCGTTATATTCATACAAGTGGCACCATTATTGATTTGCGTGATTATCAAGCAGTGTATGGCATGTTGTTAGCATTATTGACGGGGATGAATCAAGAAATATGTCAAACAATAAAGGAATATAATCGCTAATGAAACGTCTTTTAGTTTTGTTATTGCTGATTGGGACATTGGCTGGGTGTGCACCAAAACCACTCACGTCAAATCAAGTTGATCAAACCATACAGGCTTTACTGGAGCATCGTGATCAGTATGTGCCAAACGTTACAAAAAGCTACTATCGTTATTATTTGCCAAAGTCATTAGGCAAGCATGTGAGTGATGATTTCAATACAACGTTCATGTCACAGGAACATCAAATACTTTTAACCATCAGTGCAGAAGAAGTGATGTTGGATCATGATGATAAAGAACAATCTAATGTTGAAAGAGAGAATTTCATACGCACATTAGAAGGATTAACGAATCTTAAGTTTAACATCCAAGGCATACTGGTAACTGATCGAGAAAAACTAGATTATTACATCTATGCTTATCCAATTGAAGATATGTATTTTGTTGTGGTTAAAGTTGGTTATGCTAAAATGCAAGTCATTGTGCCAGAATCAAAAGTGCTCCATGTCATTGAAGATATGTTTGTAGTAGGGATGACAATGGAAGTTGATTCACGCAAAATAGTATCAAATTTTAAAGAAGTTGACCGAGAAGTTTTAGGTGCTGCAACTGACTTAAATGTTGAGTATGCACCAGTGAACGGTTATCTATCAAACTATCAAGAAGCTGTTCAAGATCAACTCGGCAGACGGGATATCATCAATGGCTTTCCACTAGTTAATACAGAGATCATCAAAAAAGCAATAGAGGAGAATCAAGAATGAAAGAATATATGACTGTCATAAAATCAATTGAACAATTTGAAGAAGCAACCAAACAAACGTCTATTTTTGTCTTTAGTGGTAATTGGTGTCCTGATTGTATGTTTTTAGAAACATTTATGCAATCATTGGTAGAAGAGAATAATCAATGGACCTTTTATTACATCAGTCGTGATGATGAGGCAACATTACCGTTATTTATGGATTTAAACGTGTTTGGGATTCCTTCATTTGTGGCTTTTAAAAATGGTGAAGAAGTTGGCCGCTTTGTTAGTAAGAATCGCAAATCAAAACCAGAAATTCAAGCTTTTATTGATGGGGTGAACTAATGCATATCTATTACAATCAACAACCTTTTGATACAATCATGATTGAACTAGTGTCTCAAACAGTGACAGACCAAGTTATTTATGATGATGTTGTGGTTTTATATCACGATCAGACAATTGTTGGGTACAACATTTTAAATGCATCGATGCATATCTCAAATTTACCAATTGGCTTAATACACCCTAGCAAAACAATCCAAACTGCTTTAAATAAGTTACTTGGCGTACACGGTTTAAGTCTTGACTTTAGTCAAGCATTTCATTTTGTGATTGGCCAAGTATTAGATAAACAACCAGTGGCTGGTTCTGATAAGTTGAATGTATGTTTGGTTGATATTAAGGATGAAACCTTACAAATTGTTTGTGGGGCTAAAAATGTGGCAGTTGGTCAAAAAGTCGTGGTTGCAAAAGTAGGTGCTAGAATGCCTAGTGGCTTGGTGATTGAGGCTTCTAGTTTAAAGGGAGTGGCTTCAAATGGTATGATTTGTTCGAAAAAAGAATTAGCTGTTGTGAATGATTTAAATGATGAAGGTATCATGGTATTGCCAGAAGATGCTGTTGTAGGACAACTATTTGAAAGGTAGGTGCGTGTTATGAATAAAATTACCAATTGGTTTAAAGGTTATTTTGGAACAAAAGATGATGAAGAAGAAACATTTGAAATGGATTCAAATGAAACAGTACAAAGCCAGTCACGAACTGATTTTTCAAGACCACTTATTTTAGATGAAGATGAGCTTGAAACGTATGGTATGGTTGAACCAAACCATGTTGAATCGACTAAACCAAAAGCAAAAGTGTCAACGCGTAAAGATGAAGAAATCATTTATCATTCATCCGAAATTATTTCACCATTTCATGGTATTAAAAAACCTGATGAGGTAAAAAAAGAGCGACCTAAATCAAGACCATCTAGTACCAAACAAGAGGCGACCATTATAAGTCCATATTTTGGTTCTAAAAAACCAGTTGAGACAAAGCCGATTGAAAAAGAAGAAGAAGTAGAAGCTTTTAAAACAAAGACACAAGAGATTAAATTGAACATTCGTTTTGATGAAGAAGAGTATCCAGAAACATTTGATGAATTAAGAGATTGGTATCAAGATGATGAAGAAAAATAGGTTGTCCTATTTTTTCTTTTAAGGAGGTTAACTATGTATTACATGATTGGAATTAAAGGTTCAGGTATGGCTTCACTTGCCATGATTTTACATCAACTTGGTTATGAAGTGATGGGAAGTGATTACGAAGATCATTATTTTACGCAAGATCCACTTGAACAAGCTGGTATTGTCATGTTACCTTTTAGTGCAAGTCATTTAAAACAAGGCATGGAAGTGATTGTGGGGAATGCATTTGATCAAGACCATGAAGAAGTCAAAGAAGCTAAGAGACTCGGATTAAAGATGTATACTTATCATGAGTTTTTGGGTCATTTAATGGATCAAAAGATTGGTATTTCAATTGCAGGAACTCATGGTAAAACAACCACTACCACCATGGTTTATGAAGCATTGCATGAAACTTGTCCTTCTATTTGTTTGATTGGTGATGGGACAGGTATTGTACAAGAACATGCTCAGTATTTCATTTTAGAATCGTGTGAATATCGACACCATTTTTTAGCTTATCGACCACATTATGCCATCATTACCAATATTGAATTAGACCATGTTGATTACTATCACAAAATGGAAGATTATGTTGATGCTTATCGACAATTTGCTGATCAAGTCAAAGAGCTCATCATTGTGTGTGGTGATGACATGTATTTAAAAACATTGAAGACCAAAACAAAAATGTTTACATACGGTGTTGGTGAACATAATGATTATCGCGCAACTGACATCATTGAAGATGCTAGTGGTGTGACATTCACGCTCATGTTTAATGGGCAGTATGTAGAGCGCTTATCATTGCCTTTGTTTGGTCATCATATGTTACTTAATGCATTGGGTGTGTTAGCACTTGCACATCAATTGAAACAGGATGTACATGTTGCTGCTTTATCTTTGTCGCATTTTAAAGGTGCTAAGCGACGCTTTGCAATCTCACTTCAAAATGATGATGTTTATATTGATGATTATGCGCATCACCCAACAGCTGTTCGTGTGACAATCGAAGCAGCAAGGAAAAAGTATCCAAACAAAGAAATTGTCGCTATCTATAAACCACATCGTTATTCTAGGATGTATCATTTTGTGGATGAATTTGCGGATGCTCTAGGGCAAGCCGATTATGTTTATTTATGTCCATTCCCAATACATCAACCAAAGGATCCTGGTGTCGACATTGATATTTATTATCTTGCAAATCGGCTACCTGGTAGTGTCGTATTGTCTGAAGACATTGAGGGTGCGAAAATCCTGGCAAAACACAATGGTGTTGTTTATGTCTTCATGAGCTCTAAAGATATCTATCATCTTGCTGATTTTGTGAAAGAAGTTAAACGCTAATTTAAAGTTTCGTTGACAATATTAGTAATTATTTGTAAAATAGAATAAGAAAGTGGGTGTGTTATGGAACAAATTAGTACCTATTTACCTGTTGTCTATATGATTTTAGGTGTACTTGCAGCCCTTGCCTTAATTGTCTTAATTCGTGTTTTGAGTCAATTAAGAGTGACACTGATTAAAACAGATTCATTAATTGAAGAGTTGGATAAAACAGTTGGAGAGGCAAATGTTTTAATCGCTGATTTAAATGATAAGAGTAAGCGATTAACGGAACCTTTAGATGAAATGCTCACATTGATTGAACAAGTCACTGTGACACTTCAACGTGTTGTTGGGTTGTTTGTTAAGGTTTCAAGTGTTGTACAAGTCGTTAATAAATTTGGAAAAAAGGAAAGAGGCGGTAAAAAATGAAAAAACTATTATTAGGTATTGTAATTGGTTTAATTATTGCACCAAAAAAAGGAACAGAATTAGTAGAAGATATTAAAGATGGTGTCGTTAATACATACAATAGTATTAAGGAAATGGATGCTGATGACTTTAAAGCTAAAGTAAATGATGTTAAAGAAAGTATTCAAGAATTTGACTTTCAAGAGGCTAAAGATAAAGTTGTGAAAAAAGCACAAGAAGTAAAAGACAAAGTAGATGATTTTGTTGCAAGTGATCGTGTACAAAAAACAGTAGGAACCGTTAAAGAGAAAACCGAACAAGTCGTTAGCAAAGCAACTGATGTGACACAACAAGTAACTGATAAAGCACTTCAATTTGTTGGACATGACGTACAAAAAGATACGTTAGCTGAAGAAATTGAAGCTGAACTAGCGAAAGAAATCGAGTAGGCATCGCTTTGAAAAAAGTAACCATATACGACGTTGCTCGTGAAGCTGGTGTCTCTTTAGCGACTGTTTCTCGTGTTATCAATAATTCAGGCTTGGTAAAAGAGAAAACAAAAATCAAAGTAGAAGAAGTCATTAAACGCTTGGATTTTAAACCAAATGAAATTGCACGTGGTCTTGCCACAAGTAAATCGACAACCATTGCAGTGGTCTTCCCTGAGGTATTATTTACACATGTGGATGAAATCATTAGTGGCATCGCAGATGTGAGTCGTTTGTATGACTACAACATTGTGCTCCATACAATGACCGAGATGGGTGAAGATCCTATTCAAGTATTGGTGGAACGTTTGGTTAAAAATAGAGTTGATGGTGCAATCATTTTTGCAAGTGAATTAACAAGTAGAAATATTGAAGCATTTTCTCGATATGGTATTTCTTTAGTTGTTGTGGGTCCTCATGTATTAGAGGGCGCATCAACTGTATATGCTAATATTGAGTCAACTTTCACAACTTTCTTCCATCAGTTAAAGGTTCAACAAAATTCAAAATTATTGTTTGTTGAAAGTGGTAATGGATTAGTCAATCAAGAAGCGATTACAACAATGGCTGATGTGATGAAAAAACAAATGACATTTGAGTCTTTATCAGTTTCAAAAGATTATCTCTTATCATTACAATCAATTAAAAAAGCATTAACAGATGAATCAATAAAAATTGTGGTTTGTGATGATCCAAAACAAGCATTTGCAGTTGTGACCTGTTTAAAAGAATTGAAACGATCAGTTCCAAGTGATGTACAAGTGATTAGTTTAGTTGATGCAACATTTAATGTTATGTCAACACCAAATATCACAAGTATTGTGATTCCAGTTTATGACATTGGAGCCATTGCAGTTCGACAAATGACTAAAATACTTGAAAAGGTAGAAACTAAAACGACACATATTGAAGTGCCGTGTCGAATGGTCGTTCGTCAAACGACGGAGTTTTAAAAGTGTAGACGTTCCGTTGGGACGTTTTTCATTGTAAAGGAGAAAAATATGACAATTATAGATGAATTATTATGGAGAGGACTTGTTAAGGATGCGACAGATCTTGATGCAATTCAAGAAATGACACGAAGTCCAATGACAGTCTATGCTGGATTTGATCCAACTGCAGATTCGCTTCATGTTGGACATTTAGTGCCGTTGTTGTTGTTGAGACGATTTCAATTATTTGGACACCATTCAATTGCCCTTGCAGGAGGGGCGACAGGCATGATTGGTGATCCTAGACCAACAACAGAACGTCAATTATTAACAGCAGATCAAGTTGCTCATAATGTAGAGTGTATCAAACAACAATTATCGATGTTCTTGGATTTTGATGGTCAAAATGCTGCAATACTTGTTAATAACTATGACTGGACAAAACCACTGTCACTGATTGATTTTTTAAGAGACTATGGCAAACATTTTAATTTAAACTATATGCTTGCAAAAGAAACCATTGCATCACGTTTAGCAACAGGGATATCATATACTGAATTTAGTTATATGATTTTACAGTCAATGGACTATTTACATTTATTCAATACTTATGGATGTCAACTTCAAATTGGGGGAAGTGATCAATGGGGGAATGTAACTGCCGGTGTTGAACTCATTCGTAAAGTTTCAGGGGCTAATAGTGGCGCTCAAGCGATGACAGTACCACTTATTACGAAGGCAGATGGGACTAAGTTTGGTAAATCTGAAGGTGGAGCAATATGGCTAGATCCAAGTCGAACAAGTCCTTATGAATTCTATCAGTTTTGGATTAACACACAAGATGCGGATGTTGAAAAATATTTAAACATATTTACATTTTTATCTCAAAACGAAATTCAAGCAATCGTTCAACATCATATGGAAGCACCACATTTAAGAGTTGGTCAAAAAACACTTGCGAAAGAAGTGACCACATTGGTACATGGAGAACACCGTTTCTTACAAGCGCAACGTATTTCTGAAGTATTATTTTCAGGAGATATTGCTTCATTATCCCTTGAAGAAATCGACATGTGTTTTAAAGATGTTAAAAGTGAACAAACTAGCGAAGATATGTTGCTTGTCGATGCATTGATACTTGTCGGCGCTGCAAAAAGCAAACGAGAAGCAAGAGAATTTATTCAAGGTGGTTCAGTATTAGTTAACGGAGAGAAAGTGACTGATGTTGAAAGTATGGTTGCAAAAGAGCATGCTTTTGAACAAAAAGCGACTGTGATCAGACGAGGAAAAAAACTTTATTTTATATTAAGACATGCTTAGGTTTGTCTTTTTTTATGTTTAGAAAAGATTAAGCTTTAAAAGCAAAAAAAAAGACCGAAGTCTTTTTTCTATGCTAAACGGTTATAGAACTCTACGATTAACGCTTCATCGATTTCGGTGTTCAATTCACCACGGTCTGGGTAACGAACATAAGTTCCTTCCATTTTTGTTTCATCAAATGAAACAAAGTCAGGACGATGAACATTTTGCGCCAATGCATCTTTAACAACATCTAAGTTTCTTGATTTTTCTCTTAAAGTAATAACTGCACCTGGTTTTACTGAGTAAGATGGAATATCAACTTTTTTACCATTTACTAAGATATGACCATGATTAACTAATTGTCTTGCACCTCTTCTTGTACGAGCAAGTCCTAAACGATAAATAACGTTATCTAAACGACTTTCTAATGCTATTAAGAAGTTGTGACCAGCAATCCCTTGTTTTTTAGTTGCTTTGAAGAATGTGTTACGGAATTGTCTTTCATTTAAACCATATAAATGTCTAACTTTTTGTTTTTCATGTAATTGAAGACCGTAACCTGATAATTTAACGCGTTTAGTTGGACCATGTTGTCCTGGTGCGTAAGGGCGTTTTGCTAATTCACGACCTGTTTCTAAAGTTGAAAAGTTTAAACGTCTTGATAATCTCCATGCTGGGCCTGTATATCTTGCCATTGTGATTCCTCCTTGTTTTATGTTTGACAATCAAACAACAAGACATGATCGAATTAACTGGTGTTTGCATCAAGTATTTCACCTAAGCAGTCGGTTACTATACAACAAGCGTTGCAAACGCCTTTATTAAAACATCCTGTTCTGCTATTTACTGACTTACTAATTATACCGATAAATTAATGAATAGTCAAGGTATTAAAAAGAAATATCAATTAAGATATTTCTAAAATACAAATGAAAAGATACGTGGTAACAAAGCATCTTTATTAAATGTTAAAACAGCGCTCATAGGCATGATACCAAATAGGCGTAATATGTAGATGATAAAAAACAACACAAGCACAAAGATTAAGACACCTTTATCCCAACTTGGAATTGATGGTAGTATGTATCTTGTGTAGATGTAATAGACAATACCAAATGGGGCTAGAAACACCAAAGGATGATGAAAGTAAGCTGCTTGAATATCTCCTCTTAGCAAGGCTTTTGTTGCTGAGGTGAAACCACAACCAGGGCATGGTATGCCAATCCCATCAAAGAAAGGGCAAAACCAAGATTGATGTGTTAATTCGAGGACTAAAAAGAGGGTTCCAATCAATAATATAAAAGTCAGATCTCTTTTCAAGAGATTTTTGTTTGCAAACATCATTAAGCAGCGTCAACCATTTGGTTAATGCGATCTTGCATCACAATTTTGTAGACAATGCCTATTGTGAATAGAGCTAAAAAGAGCATGATTAATTCATCGTGAGGATTTTCAATCCCGACTTTTTCCCCTAAACGGTTGATATTGATCGTTAATTTATACATCCAATAAATATGGTAAAGCCCCAATGTCACAATCGATAATATAAGTACAGCGATACCACTTAGATGCTTGTTTTCAGGGTCATTCAATTTCACTTCGTCTTGAACGACAACAGTCCAATAAAGTGAATACAATGAACAAGTTAAAAATTGAAGAAAAATCATTGGTACAATTGATCTTTTTTGAAATAACATAATAATCCCTCCTATTCATGGTTTTATTTTACAACACATCAATCAAAAATGCCATCAAAAACAAATATTAAATAAAATTAATTTCCTTCCAACTAATTAGCATAAAAATGAGGAAAACATTTCAATACATAGATATTTCTTCTAAAATATGATAGAATTATAAAAGTGAAGGGGTGAAGGTATGAACCAAATTCTTAAAGAAATTGAACGTCTTAATCAAACCCAATTGATTTTTATTGTGATTATAGCCATTGTCGTTTTGATGATCATTTGGCTTATTTCAAGAGCGATTCGATTAAAGCAACTGGGACGACGTGTCAATGCATTGGAAGTATTGTTGACATCTTATACTAGCTTACCTGTTGAATTTCGTTTAAATAGAGTTCAGGGGTTAGCTGCAAGTAATCCTGAGTTCAAAGAAGTCTTTGAACGATACACAAGTGATTACGAACAAATAAAGTCGTTTTATGATAATGATATACGTGAACCGATGTCGGAACTTGATGATGCACTATATTATAAGAAAATAGGTAAAACAAAGAAATACTTAAAACAGTTAAAACCAGTTATTGAAACATATGGTGAACGATGTCAAATACTTTTATCTTCATTAGAAGAAGCGAGTGAAGTTGAAAGTATTCAACGTGTTGAAATCATTCGAATCAAAGAACGTTACCGTAACATAAAACGTATTTATGATCAAAACAAAGAGCGATTGTCTCAAGTTGAATATAGTATTGAAGACTATTTCCGTAAGATTGAACAAAGTTTTTCAGGGTTTGAACGAGCAATGCATGAGAGTGAATTTGAACAAGCTCGTAAACTTGCGGAGGCAATTGAAGCAAAGATTTCTCATATTGAGAAAGTCATTGAACAACTACCAGATTTAATTGTTAAAACAAGACAACTGATACCAAAACGAGTTGATGCATTGGTGACTGAATATCAAGAGATGAAGGAACAAGGCTTCTGGTTAGTGCCTTATGATATTATCAGTCGTGTGGAACAAGTTAATGCTGTATTTAAAAAGGTTTTAGGAGATATTAATCGTTTAGAGATTGATTATGCTTTGTCTGATGTAGATGATATACAAAATCATTTACAAGATATGATGAATCAATTAGCACAAGAAAAAGAAACAAAACCAATTTATGAAAGTATGGAAGGTCCACTGTTTGAGCGAATTAACCAATTATTAATTGGTTATCGCGAGTGTATTCAAGACTTGAAAGAAATCATTCATTATTACTCATTAGATGATGAAACAAAGAAAATTGTTAATTATGAAGCAACTGCTAAAGCAATTCAAGCAAAAACTGAGTTTTTGATGCAGTTAATTGAGTCAAAGAAATTTACCATGGTTGGTATGGTTGAGGAATTAAAAGAGCTACAAGATAGTCTAACGATTCTTGAAGTTCAAGTACAAAACTACCGCATGAAAAGCGATGAGCTCCGAATGGATGAACGTCGCATTAAAGAAGAGACACGTAATTTAAGGGTTGTTTTGATTGAAATTAAATCACAAATAAGAACGAAACACTTACCAATTATTGATGAGTCGTATAAAACATTTATTCAAGATGGTTATCACAGTATCCATATTGTAGATGATTTGCTTAAAAAACGTCCATTACCTTTAAGCGAACTTAACATGAAGTTAAATGATGCAAGAGATTTGGTTTTTAAATTGTATGACAATGTGCATAATCTAATTGTGACTGCTGAAATGGTTGAAAATGCCATTGTGTTTGGAAATCGTTACCGTTCGTTGTCAAATGAAGTAGAGAGTGAATTAACTAAAGCTGAGTTATTTTTTAGAAATGGTGAATACACTAAAGCATTGAGTATTTCAATTGATGTTATGGAACATATTCAACCAGGTTCATATGAAAAACTATTATCTGCAAAAGAACGTCGCTAACTCCTTTAAAGGAGTTTTTTAGGGCTTATGATTTATTTTGACTATGCGTCAACAACGCCTATTCATCCTGAAGTCATGATGGCTTATAAGAAACTTTTGGATCAAGGTTTTTATAATCAAGATGCACTCTACCAACCAGCAATTGAATTAAATCGTCTTTACAATCAATCAAAACAACAATTACTTCATTTACTTAATTTAACCCATTATGATGTTATTTATACATCAGGGGCAACTGAAGCCAATAATTTGGCAATTAAAGGGTTATTATTTAAATATTTAAATCAAAACAAACATATTATTACAACAACCATTGAACATCCATCGGTTTTAGAGGTTTTTAAACAAATGGAGCGATTTGGGTTTGAAGTGACTTATTTAGCTGTCAATAAGTTTGGAAAAATAGATTTAGAGGTATTAAAACAAAGCATAAAAGCAAATACAATACTTGTCTCTATGATGGCAGTTAATAATGAAACAGGCATTATATTACCAATCAAGGAAGTCGGTTTAATCTTAAAAAAAATCCCAACTGTTTTATTTCATGTGGACGCAGTACAAGCATTTGGTAAATTAACACTTGATTATGAGTTGATTGATATGATGAGCGTATCTCAACATAAGATTCATGGGTTAAAAGGAAGTGGTGCTCTTATTAAGAAAAAAGGTATTGTATTGGAACCACTTATTATTGGTGGCCAACAAGAACAAGGGTTAAGAGGCGGTACAGCGGACGCTGTTAAGCATCTATTGTTTCCTAAAGCTTTGAGATTGATGCAAGCAACGACGCAAGATGAGGTGCAAATGTTGCATACATACTTGAAGGACAAACTACAAACAATACCTGATGTTGTGGTTCACCAATTTCATCATCAAAGTCCATATATTGTGAGTTTAAGTTGTCTTGGGTTTCGATCTCAAGTAATCATTCAAGCATTGTCAAATATGGGCATTTATTGTTCAGCAAAAAGTACTTGTTCCTCTAAGAAACAAGAAAGTCATGTATTAAATGCATTATTTGATGATGATATGACAAGACAAGGTACCATTAGAATTAGTATTGATACACAAACGACTAAAAAGGAAATAGATGAATTAGTCAAAGCTTTGTCTCTTGTCCTTTTACAAATTAAAAAGGAGGCATCACGTTGAAGCAAGAACTTGTACTCGTTCGTTATGGCGAGTTAACCACAAAAGGGAAAAATCGAAAGCAATTCTTATCACAGCTTGTGGGTGATGTGCGTCGTCATTTGAAGCATTTTCCAAATCTAAAAATTGAAGCTGGGCATGATCGCATGGTTATTCATCTTTGTGGAGAAGATGGTTTTAAGGTTATTGATGGACTTAAAAAGATTTTTGGTCTTTATTCATTTTCTCTTGCGTACAGGGTTGAACCAACAATAGAGGCAATCATCGAAGGTGCTTTAGAGCTATCAAAAAATCAATCATTTAAAACATTTAAAGTCATAACAAGACGACATGATAAACTTTTTCCAATGACATCTGACCAGGTTAATCGTGCAGTTGCTTATCCGATTTTAACGACTTTTGATACTCAAGTTGATGTGCATCATCCTGAAATGAGTATGATGATCGAAATAAGAAAGCACGCAGTTTACTTAATGAATGATATAGTGATGGGTGCAGGTGGGTATCCACTTAGAATGAGTGGTAAGGCCTTGCTTCAACTTTCAGGTGGGATTGATTCGCCGGTTGCTGGGTATCTTGCAATGAAACGGGGTATCTTACTTGAAGCCATTCATTTTGCTTCGCCACCTTATACAAGTGACCAAGCACTTCATAAAGTAGAAGATTTATGTTTGAAATTAGCTTCATATAGTTTGAAAATAAAATTGCATGTGATTCCGTTTACGAAATTACAAGAAGCCATCTATCAACATGTTGACAGTAGTTATACCATGATTGTGATGCGACGCATGATGCTTAGAATCGCAACCAAAGTTGCGAAAAAACAAGAGTTACTTGCAATTGTGAATGGAGAAAGCATTGGACAAGTGGCCAGTCAAACCCTCCACAACATGAATGTCATCAATGATGTCACAAGTATGCCAGTTATTCGTCCACTTGCAACTTATGATAAAATAGAGATTATGGCACTTGCACGACACATACAAACTTATGATATTTCAATTCAACCATATGAAGATTGTTGTACCATTTTTAAGGCTAAAAATCCAACCACTAAAGCGCAGTTAAACAAGGTAGTGGCTTATGAAGCATTATTTGATTATGAACGCTTGTGTGATGAATGTGTTGAACAAATGACGTCTAAATTAATTGATCGTGATCAAGAATGGGATGTGTTTTAATGGGAGAGCTACGTTTAATAAAAGCAGATGAACATGATAACTTTATAAAAAACCAATCTAAAAATCATTTCTTGCAACATTCATCTTGGGGAAGTTTTAAATCCCTTGGTGCATGGGATGCAGTATACATTGGTTATTTTAAACATGAGATACTTGTGGCATCAAGTTTGCTATTAGAGCGCGTTATTCCTGGTGCTTTTGGTAAAGTTGCCTATACACCTAGAGGGATTGTGATGGACTACAGTGACCGCGAATTACTAAAGGAAATGACGCAAGCGCTCAAGCCATTTTTAAAAAAACGTCGTGTGATTTACTTAATCACTGACCCAGATTTACCCTATCGTCGAAGTTTTAACGACCTACTACTAGAAGGACCAAACATTGAGCTCTTTAATTTATTTGAGTCACTTGGGTATAAGCATTGTGGCTTCAATTTAAACTTTGAAATGACACAACCCCGATTTACCTTTCGTCTTGATTTAACACAAAGCTTAGATGAACTTGAAAAGAAAAGAGATCGCTCATTAAAACGATTGATTAAAACAGCGACTATGGCTCGAATAGAAGTGAGTGAGTCGAATGATGTTGAAGCATTTTATGAGTTGATGGAACAAACAAGTGTAAGGGATGGATTTGTTTCAAGTGGCAAAGCATATTATCAATCAGTTTATGATACATTAAGTCAATATGGCCGTTGTCATTTGCATCTAGCTACTTTTAACCCCTTAAAATATACTGAAATTTTAAAAAATCAAGCATTAGAACTTGAAAACAAAATACGAATCATGTACGATAAAAATGGTGATGCTACAAGTAAAACCATTGAACTACAAAAACAGCTAGAAAAAATCAAAAAATCAATCAGTCTGTATGAACCACTTAAAGAACCAATCATTGTTTCAGGTATTATGAGCGTTGAGTGTGAAGATAAGGCGTGGACACTTTATGGGGGTAACCATGAGTTATCTCGTGATCTTGGCGCCAATCAACTTGTATACGATACCATCATTAAACAATACAAACAAGCAGGTAAGCGAGTACTTGATTTCTTTGGGTCAAGTGGGAATTTAGATCCATCTCAACCAGTTTATGGTTTATATCAATTTAAACGTCGTTTTGGTGGCGATTTTTATGAGTTTTTAGGAGAGTTTCATTTGGTTATTCAACCAGTTAAATACTGGTGGGTACAACGCATTGTTTTTAAAGTAAAGGATTATTTAATTGAACGTCGTATTAGAAAACAAAATGGAGGAAAATAAATGTCTAAAATTATTGCAGTAAATGCAGGAAGTTCATCTTTAAAGTTTCAATTATTTGAAATGCCTTCTCAAGAAGTGATTACTTCAGGTATTGTAGAACGCATTGGTTTAAAAGATTCAGTGTTTACGATTCTTGTTGCAGGAGAAAAGAAAACACAAACCTTGGATATTGAAGATCATTCACAAGCTGTGAGCATGCTGCTTGATGCATTGGTGAGTGAAAAGATTGTGACATCATTGAATGAAATCGATGGTGTTGGACACCGCGTTGTGCACGGTGGAGAAGCCTATGAAAAATCAGTAATTGTTGATGAAAGTGTTGTTAAAACAATTGAACAACTAAGTGATTTAGCGCCTCTTCATAATCCAGCCAACTTGACTGGTTACCATGCATTTAAAGCAGCGTTGCCACATGCAGGTAATGTGTTCGTCTTTGATACAGCGTTCCACCAAACGATGGAACCTGCTTCTTACATTTATCCGATT
>CAZWEF010000024.1:0-6079 GCA_964632125.1 uncultured Erysipelotrichales bacterium | reverse complement strand
CCTCAAGCATTCTTATACCCTGTACCATATGAGTACTACACAAAATATGGCGTTCGTAAATATGGTTTCCATGGAACAAGTCATTTGTATGTATCTAAAAGAACCATTGAATTGCTTGGTAACCCAACGTCATCAAAAATCATTACATGTCATCTTGGGAATGGCGCAAGCTTATGTGCTGTTAAAGATGGTCAAAGCATTGACACTTCAATGGGATTTACACCACTTGCAGGTGTTATGATGGGTACACGTTCAGGAGATATCGATCCAGCAATTGTATCATTCATTATGGATAAAGAAAATATGGATGTAAACGCTGTTTTAAATATATTGAATAGAGAATCAGGGATGCTTGGGCTATCAGGTGTATCAAGTGACTCTAGAGATATTGAGAACGCAGTGAAAGAAGGCAATGAACGTGCAATCATCACAACTGAAGTGTATGCAAAACGTGTTGCTGATTACATTGGAAGCTATGTGATGATGCTTGGTGGTGTTGATGCGATTGTCTTTACTGCGGGTATCGGAGAAAATGCTGGAAGTATTAGACAAGCTGTGATTGAACAAGTCAAAGAAGCATTAGGAATTGAATTGGATCATGAAGCAAATAGTAAACGTGGTAAAGAGATTTTAATCTCAACCCAAAAGTCAAAAGTAAAAGTGTTTGTGGTGCCAACTAATGAAGAATTAGTCATTGCACAAGACACAATGACATTATTGAATTTATAAAATGACTGATTTCTAGTTATAAGCTAGAAATCTTTTTTTACTGTCTAAGTTATGATAGAATAAGTAAGAGGTGATATAATGTTTCAACATTTATATGAATTAATTAAGCAGTACGATACCATTACAATATTTAGACATGTTCGTCCTGATGGTGATGCCTTTGGTAGTCAATTAGGACTTAAAGATATCATTGAGACTACTTTTCCTGATAAGCATGTATATGCGCTTGGATTTGACAAAGCGGATATCCAAGAGAAGTTATTTGAACCGATGGACCATGTTGAAGACGAAACCATCAAACAATCATTAGCCATCGTTTGTGATACGGCCAATCATGAGCGCATTGATGATCCAAGATATGCAAGTGCGAAACATATTGTGAAAATAGATCATCATATTGTGGTTGATTCATATGGACACGATAACATTGAAGTAGTGTCTTCGTGTGCGACCAGTGAGATTGTGACACAATTTTTAGTTGAAATGCAACCACATTTAACAATATCTGCTAAAGGTGCAAGCTATTTGTACACGGGGATTATAACAGATAGTGGACGGTTCATGTATGCTTCAACGGGCTCTCATACATTTGAAATGGCTGCCTTTTTAGTTAAACAAGGCATTGACTTAGAACATATAACACAAACACTATATATGAAAAAAGCAAAAGATTTAGAAACCATTGCAATGATTTACCAAAATTATCGCGCATCTAATAAAGGGGTCGCTTATTTTGTCATAACAAAAGATATGATGGAAACAAATCAAGTAACAAGAGAACAAGTATCTTCATATGTTTATTTACTTGCGGGCGTAGAAGAATACCCCATTTGGATGGCCGTAACACAACAAGATGAAGGGTTCCGCGTGAGTATAAGATCAAGACAAATTAATATTCAACCAATTGCAGCGATGTTTAATGGTGGTGGGCATGCTAATGCATGTGGTGCAACACTTTCAACTATTGAACAGTTAGAGGATCTAATACAAGCATTAGACAAACTCATTTAGACAAGGAGGTGAACCATGAACCCACAGTTACAAGTTTACAGTGCTTATTCGCTTTTAAATAGTACATTATTAATTGAAACAATGGTGATGCAAGCTAAAAAACAAGGTGTCACTCACATGGCACTGACTGATCGTGGGTTGATGACCGGATGTCTCGTGTTTTCCAAGCTATGTAAGCAACATGGTATTCACCCAATCATAGGTCTTGAAGTTGATTTAGATATAAATCAAGAATCATATCCTTTTATTTTGTTTGCCAAAAACATGTT
This sequence comes from uncultured Erysipelotrichales bacterium, assembly GCA_964632125.1. GTDB lineage: Bacteria > Bacillota_I > Bacilli_A > Erysipelotrichales > CAZWEF01 > CAZWEF01. Next base: position 4,070 of record CAZWEF010000024.1, on the reverse strand, counting down.
GGGTTACCAAGCATTGTTAAAAATAAGCAGTGCAACACAAACCAATCACCATGTAACAATTGAAGAAGTCAGTCACTATGCAAAAGATCTTTTTATCATGAGTACAGGAATGGAAGGTATTGTCGAACGTTTAATCATTAAAGAAATGAGTCGAGACTTAGAAAAGATGATACAATACATACACGGTTTATTTAAAGAGAGTTACTTACTTGTTTTACAGGATACTAAGCAACAAATTCAAAGTAAAATCAATCGTGTTTTGACTTTCTTTGCCAAAAAATACAATATTAGTTTAATTGCGACTAATCCAACTTACTACGCAACAAAAGAAGACGCAATCGGGTTAGAAGTTCTAAAAGCCATACAAGACAACAGACGATTGCTTGATAGTTCTGATTTTAAACTGGTGACGCATGAACACTATTTGAAATCAGAAATTGAAATGTCACAACTATTTGATAGAGAAGTATTAAAAGAAACAAAGAGAATTGCAGAGCTATGTCAAGTTTCATTTAATTTTAGTGGTTATTTAATACCTAAATTTGATGTCCCTGGTGGTAAAGAAGCATCACAATATTTACGACAACTATGCTTATTTGGTATAAAAAAAAGATGCCAAGGGCACGTTTCAAAAACATATCTTGAACGCCTAGAATATGAACTTCAGATGATCCATCAAATGGGCTTTGATGATTATTTCCTCATTGTTTATGACTTTATTCTTTATGCCAAAAAAAGCAATATCTTAGTAGGACCAGGAAGAGGTAGTTCTGCAGGGAGTCTTGTTGCCTATGCACTTGGTATCATTGACATTGATCCAATCAAATATGAATTGCTTTTTGAACGATTTTTAAATCCTGAACGCATCAATATGCCTGATATTGATGTTGATTTTCCATCTCATCAAAGAGATGATGTCATTCAATATGTTAAATCAAAATATGGTATTGACCATGTAGCACATATCATCACATTTGGTACATTTAAACCAAGACTTGCAGCACGTGATGTCGCACGAGTGATGGATTTATCAAATGTAAAATTAAATCAATTACTCAAATTCTTACCTCGTTTTTCATCCTTAACATTAGATGAAATAGTGAAACAAGAACCGCAATTGAAGAGCTTGATCATCCAAGACCGTCAGTTAAAAAGAGTCTATCAAGTGATGAGAATTATTGCCAATATTCCAAAAAATATTTCAACACATGCAGCAGGTATTGTCATTGCTAAAGAACCGCTTGAAACACTGCTTCCAGTTCGTTTAGATACACAAAATCAAGTACTCATGACTCAATTTGATATGAAAGATGTTGAGCAAATAGGTCTATTAAAAATGGATTTTTTAGGCATCCAAAACTTAACCATTATTGCACATGTTGTTGATGAAATCAAACAAACCAATCCTCATTTTAACATCCATGACCTACCCTTAAATGACCATGCTACCTTTCAACTACTAAGTCGAGGTGACACAACAGGCATCTTTCAACTTGAATCATCAGGCGTAAGAAGTGTTCTAAAACAAATCATTGTTTCTGACTTTGAAGACATTGTTGCAACCATCGCTTTATATCGACCTGGTCCAATGGAAAATATCCCTTCATACATTAGAAGAAAACACCAACTTGAACCTGTGACATATCCTGATCACAGCCTGAAAAAAGTGCTTTTAAAAACATACGGCATCATCGTTTATCAAGAACAAATTATGCAAATAGCTCAAATAGTTGGTGGGTTCTCATTAGCGAAAGCCGATATACTAAGAAGAGCAATGGGAAAGAAAAATGAAGATGACATGTTAAAACTCAAAGATGATTTTCTTCTTGGAGCAAGTGAAAACGGTTATGAACCAGCAGTAGCACAATCTATTTTTGAAGCCATGTTTAAATTCGCTAACTACGGATTTAATCGTTCTCACGCTGTGGCTTATGCCATGGTAGCTTATCAAATGGCCTATTTAAAAACCAACTTTCCACTCTATTTTATGGCCGAAATACTGACATCACAAGCTGCATCATCGCGCAAATTCGCACAAATTTTGGTTGAATGTAGACGACTTGGTATTCAAGTTAAAGTACCTTCAATTCTTCATAGTGATGTGTATTTTAAACGATATGGCGAGGTCATATATGTTGGATTCACTGCCATCAGTGGTATTGGTGTTCAAACCGCACAAACAATTGTGGCTTCAAGAGCACAAGGCTTTGATAACTTCTTTGATTTTCTTGCAAAAACACATCAAGACATGAACGAAAAAACATATCATGCACTGATTGATGCTGGTGCATTGGACGATTTCGGATACAAAAGAAGCACACTGAGGGCAACCCTTAAAGATGGCTTGTTGTATGCAACCATTAGTCAAGGGGGACTCATTGATGAACCACCTTTAATGGTTGAAGGTGAAGATGATCAACAAGATTTAGAAAAAGAAAAAGAAGTACTAGGTGTGTATTTATCGAGTCATCCTTTATCTAACTATGATCATATGAGAACACCTCAAATGATTGATTTACAATCATATAATGAATATGAAGGTAAATTCATCACAAGTTTAGTTTATGTGCCAAGCATAAGAGTTCGAAAAACAATCAAAACACAAGCTATGATGGCAACCTTAACCATTCAAGATGAATGGATGGAAGGAGAAGGTGTCTTATACCCTAAGTCTTATCAAACGTATCATCAAGAGCTACAACAAGGTGGTGTATATGTGATTCAAGGGAAAGTAGATGCAGAACACCCATGCAAGATCATCATCAATCAATTAAAGAAGCTGAACTGAAAAATTCAATGAAAAAGGAGATTTTCATGAACAAACTTTTAGATGATTTCACTCCGCATCAATGTCACATTAATTTAGTACAAAACAAAAATGAGACAATTATAAACATAGTCAAAGATGAAGCTGTCAAACTATTTGACGAACCAACATATGCCTATGTAAACAACTTGAAAATGACCAATGGTATTATTGAAGTCGACGTTTTAAGTACTTTAAAACAAGATGCACCTGACTTTGCTAGAGGGTTTATTGGTGTTGCGTTTAGAATTAATGATGCTCATTCGCACTTCGAATCAGTATATCTAAGACCAACTAATGGAAGAGCAAATGATGAACAAAGGAGCATAAGAGCTGTTCAGTATTTTGTTTATCCAAATTATAAATTTGATTATTTGAGAGAACATCATCAGACAGAATTTGAATCAGCAGCAGATATTGGACTAGATGAATGGATTCATATGAAAGTCATTATTGAAAACAATGTCGTAACACTATACTTAAATCACCAAGATCAGCCAACCCTCGTTGTTGAACAATCATTTATATCACCATCACATGGATATGTTGCATTATGGTGTGATGTTGGTACCGATGCTTATTTTAAAAATTTGCAAGTGACAGTACTTTGATCTAATCATAAATAAAGAGACCCAATGAGGTCTCTTTTATTTCATCACAATAAGTGATTGATACATCTTTTCTGATATTAATTTAATTTGATTTAAGGCATCAAGTATAGAAGCTTCATCATCTTGATTTAATGGACTGTTTGATTCATATGTAAGAATCGTATTTTCACCATCTCTTTTAAGCGTAAAACAATCAAATGCAAGTGGTTCACCAGTTGAAGTTGTTTCATATAAACCAAGGCGTTGGTTATTGATTTTTTCAAGTATGGTTGTTGACACAATAGACCCATCAAGATAATGAATGTGTGCTTCTGATTGTGGTTGCCAATTTGATGTCATGGCAGTACGTTTAGGTAAAGCATGCATCCATTGTTTAATATAGTGATCACTTGTAATTGTATAAAAGACTAAGTGAGTTGTTGCAAGGCATGTTACGTTTACTGTTTTCATATCTTTCCTCCTGATTCTATTATGGACAAACCAACTTTTAAAGTCAATGAAGATGATTATTGGAATATCAAAAGATCAATAAGACAAGACGCTTTAAATAAAACACCATGACTAATATATTAATGCATTTTCAAATGAAAGGGGTTGCTTTTTTTTTTTTTTTATGTTAAGGTAGTAGTAGGTCGACCTATATCGTATTCAAA
>CAZWEF010000023.1:3198-24459 GCA_964632125.1 uncultured Erysipelotrichales bacterium | reverse complement strand
CAACTGATAATTGTGTCACGATTCTTTTTAGTTGATTGTTCATGTTTTCACCCCCGTAGTTTTGTGGTAGTGTCAAAGTATTTAAGCGATAAAGCTTAAAAAGCTTCTAACTTCGTTGTTTTTCTTCTGTTTTCTTGATTCCCCCTAGGAATCATCTTTTTCTATATACAAAAATAGTAATTACACCTTATGATAGAGTCACCATAACAGTACCTAAGGTGGTAATTACCATGGTTAAAATTATATCACTTTTTATTATTTCCTTAAAGTCTATTTACTCTTTTCTCTATAAACCTGAACTCTTCTTACTTCGTTTTTTACCCACACCTTCAACTAGAAAATCTATTTTTAGTGAACCTTATCGAAAGTTCGCTATTGATAATCTACCTGTTCTTGGAGTATCCTACTTGCCAATCACTTTAGACAAAGCCATCCAACTCTATAAAAACAAACATCAGGTAGAGATCCTAAACCCATTAAACGTCGTGTTTCTCTAGACATATCACTTACTTGTACATGCCCTCATTGTGGCGCTACTCATGACTTCTTGTTTGATAATCAATCAGGCATTAAAGCAAAACAATACCGTTGTAAAATCTGTGACACAACCTTCTCTTTGGATAAGCCCTACATTCAACAAGTTGTCTTCCATTGTCCTCATTGCGGTAATAAGCTGCAACTAGAGCCAACTGCTCTCATTACTCCTTCCAAGGTTCAACTGTCTAGAATTCACAATTCAAGCCATATTCTTGGCTTAATTCTTTCTTAACATATCAACTATGGTCTATCTCTTCGTAAAACTGCTTTAATTTATCGTGAAGTCCATGATGTAGATATCACTCATCAAACTGTTGGCAACTATGCCCAAGCGAGCTCTCACTTTACTTGACTGTTGGCTAGAAAACTATCAGTGCGATGGGTTAACTGAAAATCAAAGTGGTGATGAAACATATATTTTAGTCCTAAAAAAACATGCTTACGTTTTCTTCATGTGTGAGGCCACCAAGAAAATCATTACAGCTCATTGCATTCATGAAACGTGACACAATGTCAGCTATTCAAACCTTTTACTCCGTTTTAAAAAAGTTTAAATCCATTCCGTTGTGCTTTTTTTACGGTTGATGGTAACCCTGTTTACAAAGATGCTCAAGAATATTTCCATTTAAACCATATCAAATTCAATGTCTACCAAGTTATTGGATTGACCAACTCTAATGGCGTATCTAAACTGTTCCGTCCTCAAAAGCAAATCATTGATCGTTTAACCCGCACATGCCAATTCTCGTACTATGTTAAGAATGGCTTTTCCCCTATTGAGAAGGCAAACAACTTCATGTACTTATTTACAACCTACTTCAATTTCCTTGGAATCATTCATCACTTGATCACGAGCATTCTGTTCAATTACAAGCTTGTGTGGGTATAACGAACATGCCAAGAAAATGGAATGTCCTGATCGACCTTGCTTATGAGTATCATGTCACTCAAGGGGCAATTTCTTCATAACTTTTCATTGCCCTTTGACACTGCCAATTATTTATTTTCGTTCATCTTTTATGTGCAAAAAATATACGATATAAGGTAAACTATAAGTTTATTAGTCCAATTCAATCGTTAAATCAATAGTCTATCGTAGTATTTTCGACTTTTTTTAATGTAGATAGATTTTTTATAAGTTATAGTATGTTGACATTCCATGCTGTCTACTAAAGTATAACCTATCCAGCACGGACTATTGAAGACTAAATGTGTATTTTTGATTAATAAAGTGATATAATGTGTATATATCATATAAGGAGGAGTGCGTATGTATAGGGACCAACGAATTGCGAAAGAAGCTAAGATTTGGGATTTACATATTCATACACCAAAGTGTACTAAGGTGTCTAAGGAATATGCAGGCATGGAAATAAGTGAGTATGTAAGGATATTCAAACAAACTTTAGAAGGAAAGAATGTAGGGCTCATATCGTTCACAGACCATAACATAATAGCTTCTGATGTATACGAAGAGTACATGAATGATGAATTTATTCCATTTATTGTTGGTGTTGAAATAGATGTGATTTTCGAAAATCAAGAAAAATATAAGCACCTATTAGTATATTTTGATATTGATGCAGATAACTTCGAACAAAAGAAAGATGTTATTGCTGATGTTAATAAATTCTTAGAAAACGGTCCAGTAAAAATTCAAGAGTTGTTAGATAAATTATTGGATATAAATACAGATTTCGTACTTAGCCCTCATGCTTTCAAACAAGGAGAACGAGCGATTAATTATGAATGGACAGATGAAGAAAAAGCTTTAAGAGCAAAAAAATATATGGATCAGTTCTTCAATTTTTGGGAAGCGTCTGGACACAGTGAAATTGCGAAAGGTATTCAATTTTTGAATGATTTTTTATACGATGAAAGGATTTCAATAATATCGTTTTCTGATTCAAACAACTTTAAAAAACTAGAAGATTATATCTCAAACCCCACAAATTTATTTTATTCACTTCCTAACTTTAAAGGGCTTCAAATGGTTGGGACAGAAATGTCGCGAATTGTTAAGAGTGATGAAGCCAAGTTAAAGAATCTTGGAAACTTAATTGGAAAAGTTTCTTTTAATGGCTTTGAAATTGGATTCTCAAATAAACTAAATGCAATAATAGGTGGGAGAGGTAGTGGTAAGTCTTTACTTTTAGACTCTATTGCGCTTAAGCTAAAAAGTACCTCAGCAAATACAATCAATAAGGAGAGAAAAGAATTCATTTCGAAAAATGACATACATATTTTTAATTATAGTAATGAAGAAATAGCATCAGATAATTTCAATTTTGATTACTTTGGTCAGGCACATGTTTCGAAAATATTTAGTAGTCCGAACTATAATGAAGAAATAGAAGAGTACTTTAAAGAAGCTATTGACAAAGTTGAATCTATTGACAAAGATGATATAATACAAGACTACAAGACAAAATTTTCGGACCTACTAGATTCGAACATAAAAAATGAAATGAACAAGGAACTAGGTAACATCTCTGACTTAATAGAGAAATATTGTATCATTAAAGACGCTACGTTAAACTTAGGTCTTTTAAAGAGTGATAAACATAACGAGGAAGTGCTGACGTATCCAGATGTCGAAAAATTAAGAGGAAGAATATCGAGTCATATAGATCAAAAAGTAAGAGATGATGAAAGAATCAGAATAAAGATAAATAATTTAATTAAAGAAGTTTGTTTAGTAATTAAAGATTATAATATTAAAACAAATGACAAACTAATATTTGATTTGCTATTTGATGAACACTCAGAATACAACTCTGGAAAGTCTGAAGCAGTAAAGAATAAAACAAGTATTGAGGAATTATTTACACAAACATTCACTAAGGAAAGTGCAGAAGTAGTTAAGAGAGTTAACATAATCAATGCTATACTTGCACTTGAAACACAATTCGAGAATTATTACACTAAGAGGACGGAATTTGCCGGAAACGAAAAAGATGCATTTCGAATATGGAGGATTGTAAGTCTAGAGAGACCAGTAAATTTTTTTATCCGGAAAATGCGAGATTATTTTGGTAAGAGTAGTGTGCCAGACTTAATATCAGGAGCTGAATTGAAAAAATGTATTGATATTTATTGTTTTGACAATGATAAGGATTTATTAGTAAACAAAACTAGAAAAAACTTAGATGATGAATTAATTGCGTTTGAGTTTGAAAATAATATGTATTGTAAAATTGAGTACTTAGAAAATGGAGAGTATTCTGATATTAAAACATTATCACCAGGGACACAAACAAATATTTTGATGGAGTATTTAGTGTGTAAAGATACTACAAAACCACTGTTAATTGATCAACCTGAGGATAATGTGGATAACTTGACAATATATGAAAAAATTCGACAATGGTTTATTGATTTGAAAGCAAAAAGACAAGTGATTGTCGTTACACATGATGCAAACATTGTCATTAATGCAGATTCTGAAAACTTGATAATTGCAGAGAAAGTAAGCGATTCTAAGTTTAAATATCAATATGGTGCACTTGAATATCAAGATAATTTAGTCAAAGCATCAATAATATTAGATGGTGGAAAAACAGCAATTAAAAGGAGAATGAGTAAATATGGAGACTAACAGTATCGTAGTTAAGTTAAATGGACAAAATTCAGTAACACTAACGTCAAATACGCCAGAAATTAAGAATTTAATAGAGAAAATAATAGAAAATAGAAGTAATATTAACGTAGAAGATATTATTGTTGAATGCCCAGAGGGTTCTAACTTTGATGCAGAAGGGTTTAAGATTGTACTAGTCAATACTATTGGTAAGTATCTTAAATCTGTAGAAATAAACGAAACAAACTTAAAAACATGTTTAGAGAAATTGCAAATTAATTAGTAGTCTTGACAGTGCTGAGTAGAGTTTTACAATAATGCTATTAAGATGTGTTTTGAGTACGACTAATAGGTTTTAGGTAAAGTATATCAGGTTTGTCCAAGTTGTAAAATACCAGTTGGTGCATTGCGGCAACTGGTATTTTTTTTGTTTAAGGGATTCCAATTGGTTAAATTAAGAGAGTGAAAATTTTATACCTATATCATGTAGGTGAAAATTCTTCTATTCGTGCATCAACTCAGACGCATATTAAAAGGGCTACTTAAACTAAGTTTGTGTAGCCTGTTATACTTGCTCTTTTAGTGTATCAATACCATTCACACAAGTGTTCCTGGTATTGAACAAGGCTGATAGCATAAAGCGAACAGGTGTCAAGATTCCAAAACTTTTATAAATGTCTCAAGCAACTGTGTTGTCTTGACACTTGTTCTGATACTTTATGCATCATTTAAAATAAGAGGAGCTACTTAGCTCTTCAATACACGAAAGAAAGAGGATAAAGTTATGATGAAAGTTAGAGCAAGAGAAACAGTGATTGTTGATGGTGATGGGCCAATTGAAGGTATTTTTGTAGCCGAATTATTAGCAGGGGTGGTTTATGAGATTGATGTTAAAGAAAGACGTATGTATCACGGCAATACAATGAATTGTGTCAATATTGAAGAAGTACTTGAATTGATTGACAGAGGTGGAATGTCAACACTTTTATAGACAAATTCTATAAGGACATTTGTTGATGGTATTCAACTGGTGATTGATAGTTTAGGCTTGAGTGTAGCCTTACGTTGTTATACCACCATACAAACGCGACAAACTCTGTTTTGATTGTCTTGTAAGTTGCTTCAGCTACTGCATTGTCATATGGTGTCCCTTTGTGACTCAATGATCTCTTCACATCCATTACTTCTAGAAGTTTGTCGATTGCTTGATTCTTGAACTCGCTGCCTCTATCGGTGTGGAAGATACCTACACTTGTTAGGTCTCTTGGTATTTTTGCAAATGCTTCCATGACGAGTTCTGCTGTTTTGTGTTCTGTATTTGTCAAGTGAAAAATGGACCACTTTTAGTTTAACAAATACACTTGCACATTGTGCTGATTGCGTACTTGTGACGATTAGCCTTTATGACCTTTATTTTCGTCCCATAATCAGCGCTGCTTGCTTTAAAATATCATTTTCCATTCTTAACTGTTTCAATTCCTTTTCCTGAGCAATTAAAAGCTTTTGTTCCTCAGTCAAATTATCCGCATGTTTAAATGATTTGGTGTTTCCGTACTGTTGAACCCACTTATTAAATGCTGATGGTGTTAAATCATATTCTTTGATAATTTCACTTCTTGGTTTACCATTTAGGAACAGTGTAACCATTTGCAACTTGAATTCCTCTATAAATTCTCTTCGTTCTCTTCTCGTCATTTTTCATTACCTCACTTTTCTTTAGTATACCACATTGTCCTTATCTTTGCTGTCTACTAAAGTATAACCTATCCATATTGTGGTATAGAACACATACTGGGTTTTCACTTATCTAAACAAAGAGACTTCATTTAATTTGAAGTCTCTTTGTTTATAAAAGGCCACCATAAAATGATATTCAAAATGATTAAGGCAAGTAACCACAGTACACTCCTCACATCGCCTAAAGTAAGTATGAATACATTTAGCCCTATAGGCTCTACGCCAGTCAAGATGGTTACTGCAGGATGAATCAGTTGATAAGAAAACAGTAACCAAGCAATGATCACATTAACAACCGGTACAAGCATAAATGGTATGAATGTTTGTGGGTTTAAAACAAGGGGATATCCATAAAGTATGCTTTCATTTATGTTAAATAAAGCTGCTTTTATTGAATCATTGGTGATGTGTGGTGCACCTTTTTTTAACTTTAAAGCAATGATCAAAGCAAATGTTGAACCTGAACCACCTATCATGGCATAAACCCATATAATCGCATTAGGCATGATGGTTTGAAGTTCTCCACCAGTCACAAACAGCTCAAGTTGATGCCAAATCATTGGTAACCACAAGCACATTAGCATCGCCCAAACACTACCAAACCCATGAAATCCTTTATACCAAATATATTGGCTTAGTAGTGTAATCAATACTAAAGCAATCAGTGAAGAAGACTGAGTGACAACCAGTTGGTAAAATGCAGTTATTGGAATGCCCCATTTTGTCAAAATAAAATCAATGAGGAAAGATAAAAGTAATATGAGCCCAATCGAACTAAAAATCATTGCAATATTTCTAACAACATGATTAATACTTGGCAAGATAAGTTTCATGTTTACTTTTTGAATGATTGAATCTATTATAGCTAGTGCTCTGATAATCAATAAGACAATTCCGGTTTTAATAAATAGAAGATTCAGCGTTGGTTCATGCTTAAATACGAGCCAATTAATTAAAAGTGATAGAATAATTAATAGATCACTTGATATTGTTTGAAAGTTGAATTGTTTTGAATATGTCTTTGTTAATAGTCCAAAATATATATAAGGTAAAAATGTTGAAATCCATAACCAACTACTATCTATCCACTGATTATTGATAGATGACCATTTTACTCCAATTACAATAAAACCAATAACTGAAAGTAGTGGCATTAAAATAGAAAATGTTTCTTTTAAAGCATTTACCCATTTTAGATTAAACCAAACGTCAATAAGTTGATCAAATGTCTTCATGATAGTATTTCCTAAATAATGCATAAGCCCCTACCATACCAGCATCATTATAGTAGGTTGTTGGTACCAGTTGTGTTTTAATAAACGGAGGAAAATCAATGCGTTCAAATGCCTGTTTAATGGACTCATAAACGGTCTCCCTTGCATTTAATATGCCACCTCCTATAATCATTTTTTTAGGGTTAAAACAAATCGTAATCACTTTTAACCCTTCAACAAGATTGTCTACCCATGCATCAAATACGGCCTTAACTCTAGGATCATCAAGCTTTGATATGAGTGTTACACCATCATGAATCGTTGTGTCAATTTGTTGTGCTTGTAAAATAAGGGATGATGTTGAAGCAATGGTTTCAAATGGTTTATTTTTAATTGGTAAGTAACCAAATTCACCAATTGAGTAATATGAGCCCGAAACAATCTCTTTGTTGGCAATAACTGCGCCACCAATCCCAGTGCCAATCGTCAAGCCAACATACCAATCATCATCTACTATTTCTCCAAATTCAACTTCACTATAGATGGCACAATTCACATCATTTTCTATATATACAGGCACACCAAAATGAGACTCTAGTTTTTTTCTTAAAGCATACCCTGTGTAACCAGGAATCGTCTTTCCAGCATACGCTATTTCACCTTTAGGCACATTTACTTGACCTGCTGTTGCAACCGCAATACCCTTAATGCCTTGATATTGTTCAATGATCGCGATAACTTGTTGTACTAAAGCTTCACTACCTAAAGCAGATAAACTTGGATGTTCTTGTGTTTGTTCTAATTTATCATGTTTAAACACACCACACTTAATTGCTGTGCCACCAATATCAATTGCTACAATCATATGTATTCACCTCTCAATTTTGATGCTTACTAGTTGGTAAGGCGTCAATGTAATTAGAACTGACCCTTGATTGTTTTGTTTTTGTTCTATGATTTCTTCATCTAAATTTGTTAAAAACACCCGATCATCTACCCGACAATTCATGGTCACTGCACTCAGGCATGAACGATTAAGTATTCGAATAATAGTTCCCTTTTGATCTTCTGATTCTTTAACTGTTAGTACTTCAACATCACCATTAATTGCAATGTCTGCATTGATATTAGGCTTTAGGTTCAAGCTAGTATATGGTTTTATTTGATCTACCATTCGGCATGCAATAGGTGCATGATTAGAACTTAGTACTTTAGCCAATGATGATTGATTTATGCCAATTCGATACGATAACAAAACAGTTTTATGGACTTGCGATGATGGTGTATCCAAGTGATATCCAGAGGCTCTACCAGGACGTGTTAATAGATCTTCTTTCCCAAGTTTACCTGTTGCTCTTAAAAGGCTTAGACAAATACGATGATCATCTAAAATAAAATATTCACTGATTGATTGACCATGAACAACCAAACTTGGATTGTCATTTACCATTGCAACTACTTGTCTTAATGGATACATTGGTAATTCAATTTCTTTTGCATCAAAGTCAATTGGGATATCATTCAATCTTTCAATTGTACTAAAATGCGTATCTGTCACATGTTTTAAGCGCTTCTCACTTGTCGGAATCGATACTGAAAGAAGGAAATCATTGGCTTGATTAGAAATCTCGTTTTGAACTTGAATAAAAGGGGTCTCATCACACGCTAACATTGTTTGAATCATAACAGTTTTACCACGAACAAGGCAAGTATGTTCCCATGCTATCTCAACATAACGCTCATTTTCTTCAATGACCTTCACCTCAACACATTCATTTTTAGATTGCCATAAGAGGCCTACCCCAGGGTCAAAGTTGTACTCATCTCCTAAATCTTCTCGACATTCATATACCAATAAGTTCTTAATCACAGCCTTAGTTTGATGATTAAGTAATGTTACACTTCCATCATGTTCAATTGTACATGTATACCATTTGTTAGAAACAACATTCTTACTCACTTGAACAGTTTGCTCAAGTTTTAACTGCTTTTGTTCACCGTATACAATTTTTAATAATGTATGGCTAAATGGATCAAGTGTCTTATCATAAAGTTGAATTGTTCGTTTAAATAATTTGCCATTAGATACATCTGTCTCATCATTCAAATGCATCAACCCACGATAATTCTCTATTTCAATAGAACCATGATGTGATTCATTTAAAAGTCTATAAGGGTACTCATTTCCTTCATAATCAACAATACTAAAATTCAAATCCTTGAGGTAAGCATTAATTTCTATTCGTGCATCTGTTATCTTTTTCAAATTAGGATTAAGGATTGAAATCATTGGTTGTTCATAATTGATCCAAGATAAATCTGTTTGTTTCAAAAAGTATCGATGTGCTAACCAAATCATTTCATTTAGTCCATGTCTTAAATCAAGCAACCTTGCTTCAACAACTTGATTAACGGATTCAGGTGATGAACTATAAATAGAGTCATGAAATTGATTATATAGCAGGATTCTCCAAAAATGTTCTACAATTTTATTAGAAGATTTGCCACCATGTAAACGGCATAATGTCGCTAAAGGTTCGACTGTATGTTGAATCATCATCTCGTATTCTCTCATCTTTGATTTGATATCCATTCTTGTTGAATTAATGCCTGCATGAATTCTAGCTGTTACAGATGAACGTGCTTCTCCTTCAATTACCTCTAGTTTTGTAGACAATAAATCAAGAACATCTTCTAAGTATTTTTGTGGGTGCGTTAGTTGAAACTTAACATCCGGTAACTGACGATGTAATTGTGCCATAATTTCCGGGATATTGGGTTGAATCCGAGCATGATCACTCCCTTGCATAAACAAATCAAAATTCCCAAGATATCGATCACTTGTCGCATCAATAAAGTTTTTCATCACTTCTAGATTACCTTCTGGATCTTCAAAGTATCTAAAGTGTCCATACCCAAGTGGAAAATTAACTGTTGGTAGCATATCTCCACTTTTACTCCTCCAATTAAATATTGCATGTTTCAAATTCGTATGATTAAACCCTCGCCAAACGTACTGTCCTACCATGCCAAATCCTGCAAATAACTGTGATGTATCGGCTACTTGACCAAAAGCATCTGGTATCCACCCCACTTGCATACTGCCACCAAGTGTTCGCGCAATTTGTCGCCCAATTACCAAGTTTCTAATGAGTGATTCACCATTAACTAAATTAAGATCTGGTTGAATAAACCACGGACCTATAAATAATCTTTTTTCGTTCACCAATTTCTCAATAGCGATTCTTTGTTCAGGTCTAACTTTCAAATACTCTTCTATAACAGCTGTTTGTCCATCTAGAACATAGTATAAAAACTTGTCATTGTTTTGAAGCGTTTCGATTAATTGGTCAATGGTGTAAACAAGACGAGGTAAAAAAGCTTGATCTGAACGGTACCACTCGCGATCCCAGTGAGTGTGACTCATGATATTTACGATTTTCATCACAATTAAAACTCCTTTTTTTTACATTTATTTCTTTATCAATATGTTATAATCTATTTGAGGTGATACAATGTCATTTGAAACTATTTTATTTAATATGAATGCTAAGAGTAATTCTTTCACAATTAAAGAGAAAAAAATATTTAAAACACTCTATCATGATCCTAGTCAATTTATTCATATGTCCATTCAGGAACTCTCTTCATTAACAGATACTTCAGTTGCCACAATCATACGTTTTTTTAAAAAATGTGGTTATGACTCTTATGCTGACTTTAAATTTCAATTAAAACAATGCTTAACTGATGCTCCTGAAACTGTTGCTCGAAATCAATCTATTCTTTTAAATAACTATATATCATTATGGAATCAACTCCTAAGCAATATATCAGATAAAGAACTTGGATATGTTTTATCTTGTTTGCTTAAGTATAAACACATCTTAATCATTGGTGTTTCAAGTTCAGGCTACACTGCACAAGAGTTTTCAACACGCTTTATGCGTTTAGGTTTTAAAACACATGCCATTGTTGATGAACACTTTATGATGATGCAAGCAGCTCTCACTGATGAAGACTATTTGGTGATTGCCATTAGTCTTTCTGGAGAAACGACTTCCATTCATGAATCACTACGTTTAGCTAAAATGAATCATGCCTCAACCATTTTACTTACAAACCATCAAGAATCTCGATGTGCTAATTTTGCAGACCAAGTCATTGTTACGCCTAAACGAGCAGGCCTGATCGATGGATACAGTTTATCCAATCAAATTCCTCAGTTAATGTTTATTGATTGTTTATACGAATACACACTTAAAACACACCCTAACTTACAAGAGAACTACGAAAAAACACTTAATGTTATTGCGATAAAAGCTAAGTAAGCTTAATACCAATTTCAAACATACGATGCCATGGTGTTGTTACAGATTGAACTTTTCTTGACGAAGCAGTTAAGAATTTTGACTGATCAATTAAATTGTTTAATTGATCTTTTATATATGCTAAAACAAGTTCCTCTTTATTTTTAAAATCATAATAGCTTAGGTCGTGCATCGGTAAAAGAGTCTGAATTGTTTGTTGACGAACAACACTTTGATACAACAAATCTTCAACAAATCGTAATACTAAAAAGTCAGTGAATCCGTTTTGTGTTAGTGATGATGATGCACACCCCATAGCAAGTACTGTTCCTAATGTGTTGGCATGTGTGTTCCAACCAGCATAGGCTTTAATATGATTCAAAACATCCTTTTGTTCCATGAGCCGAAATAAATCTAGGTCCCCTCCATTACTATAAGCTGCATCTACAACAAGAATTTTCTTGTTTTGTTGTATAGCTGTAGACATTTGTTCAACAAATGAAGATAGATTTCTAAAAGTGTCATATGTTGTATCATGTGACATTTGATCAAAAGCTTCTTCCATTTCTTTTCCAGGTGCATTAATAAATAAAATATAGTCTGCACTTTGATAATCAAACGCTAACCCACCGCCTATAACTTGAAGATGCGCTTTAAGTGTTTCAAACATTGGTCGATCCTCATATTTGGGGATAATGGATGGCCCTAAAGTTGAAGCATAGACTGGATAAAACAACGGTTTTTCTTTTTGATGTTCATGCCATGCTCTAGTAATCAAACTTAGTGCTACCTCATCTGCACCAGGATAAACCAATACACGTGACTCTAATTCATATTGCTTAACTTGTTCTAAAACTTTTTTTTGATCCTTAGCTGTATAGCCATATGGTGATGAATCATCTTGAGGGATGACTAGAAAATCAAGTATTCCTTCTTTTAATAAAGACACTATTGCTAGATTGACTTTTAAGTTATAAGCACGTCTTGCTTCATAATCTTGTAAAATATCTTTAGGTGGCTCGACAATTTCTAATGAAGTTCCTTCACGTTGATTGTAATCAAGTGTATAGCCATATTGGAAAATAGAATGCCCATAAGTTTCATAGTAGTCTGGTTCTTCTTCAGAGGAATTGTATGTTGGACATCTCATAATGCAAGAAAATGCAAATATTTTTGCATGTTTTTGTTGTTCTTTTAATTGTCTCAAAAAGAGAATCATGTGCTCTAAATGATCATCTTTTAGATGATGTAATCGTGAGGGTATTAAGCCTCCATATAAAAGCATATCAATTGATAAAACATAATAATCACTTGGATTTGTTAAAAGAAATGATTCTAATAACCTAGTATTTGCAGGACTTTTTTTATTCCCTAACAATTGATAATCAGGTAAACTAAGACTTATCCCCTGATGTGTTTCATATAGATTTTTTAGATAATCATAATTACATGGACGTTCATCTAGTGGTAAGCACGCTATTTTCATAACTGTTCCTCCTGATAGCTTTTAATCGCTTTGTTAAATCTAGCTGTAATCAATTGTGGTCTTGTAATGATACTTCCAACAACAACTGAATAACTCCCTAGTTCTAAAACTCGCTTTGCTTTTTCAGGTGTGTCAATGTTGCCTTCAGCAATCACTGGTTTACCGCAGTCATCAACAATTCGCTTGAGTAATTGGAAATCATTGTCATCTATTTTCAAAGTTTTGCTTTGCTCTGTATAGCCTACAAGCGTTGTGCCGATAAAATCAAAACCAAGTTGTGCTGCGTGCATTGCTTCTTCATACGTAGAACAATCTGCCATTAGCTTTTGATTTGGTGCATACGCCTTAATTTGTTCAAACAATTGATCTAATGTTTGATTGTTTGGTCTTAAGTTAACTGTTGCATCTAAAGCAATGATATCAACACCAACATCAACCAATGCTTTAACTTCTTTCATCGTTGGTGTTATGTAGACATCACAATGATCATAATCTTGCTTAATGATTCCAATGATTGGTAAATCTACTGTATCCTTAATTGCCTTAATGTCTTCAACACTGTTTGCTCTAATTCCGACTGCACCACCCTCTTTAGCTGCCACTGCCATTCGCGACATAATGAATGATGAATGGAGTGGTTCATGAGGTAGTGCTTGGCATGAGACGATTAAACCTTTAGCGATTGATTTCATTTGTCCACTCCTTAATGACTCTACCATCTAATTGATTTAAATATTGTTTGCTTTTTGAAGCTAAAAAACATGCATATCCTGCAACTTCTCCCATCATTTGCACTGTGCGTTGAATACGAATAGATGACTGCATTTTAAATGTTGTTGAAATATGTCTACCTACGGCAATGTAATTATTCAAATCATCTACAATAAAGCAACGATAAGGAATTTCGTAAAACTCGCCTTCTTCATACTTAAGTTTAAATGATTCATCCTCTACATCTAAATCATCTTGATGTATATCAACATACCAATCACCTGGTACGACACCATCTTCAAACTTTCTCCTTTGGACATAGTCATGCTCTGTTAACACATATTTCCCTACAATACGATAGGATTCTCTAATCCCTAACAATGATGCTTCACTCGCGATATAGCTTTCTTCAAACCCTGGTATATGATGCTTTAAAAAATGATGAAGCTTATGCTGCATTTTTCTTCCAGTGGTCACATAGGAAGATAAGATGTCACAATCTGTACTTGGACCTATATTTTCTAGCTGAGGTGCATTAAATGATAGTACTCGTGGTTTGGCTTTAATTGCAAAACCCTGGATGTAACGTATATCTACAGGATCTAAGTGACCATCTTCAACTGCTTGACTAAAGATATCAAGGAGTTTACCACAACTCTTCAAATTTGGGACATGCACAAATTCATAACGTTGTACATCTTGACAATCACTGAATGTATAGCCTTGTTCCTTACTCCAGTTCATGAGGCGATCAATATCTATATTAGCAATTTCCATACGGAAAGTAGTTGATTGATTTTTTCCATTACCATCTCCACTCACTACTTTTACACCGGATAGTCTACCAAGCCATGCATCCCCAGTAGCATCAATGAAGTGAGTTGCTTGCAGTGTTCGACGTTGGTTGAAACTGACCACATCAACTGACTTTATAACACGTCCCTCTTTACACACTTCTACTAAAACGGATTGATACATGATTTTTACGCCTACTTTAACGAGCATTTGTTCTTGAACAAAAGCTAAATCCTGAGGTGAAAACCAGATAGCTTCATGATAATCCATAACATGATCTTTTAAAGCTGTCATCAATTCATTTAAATAACGACGGCGTACCGTATATGAAGGCATCATCGGAACAACCAACCCCTGAGTAGCAGTACCACCAAGTGAAAGTCCTTGTTCTACCACCACAACTGATAACCCATTTGTTGCAGCTTCATACGCTGCAGCTACACCTGCTGTTCCACCGCCAATGACTACAACATCTATTTTCATACTAACCTCCTATTGATCTAAGCTATAGGGATGAAATGGTACTTTAGACAAGATTTGAGAAAATCGAAAAGCACCAATTTCTGAAAGCTTATATAATTTCTTTGTTCTAAATCTAACTTTTTTTGATTGAACACAGTCATAAACATGACCACGCTTTTCTTCTAAATAATGGAATAGCTCATGATATACATGAAGTAAGTATATTTGATCATATGTTAAACCTGTTTGTTTTTGAATTGATTCAATGGATAATCGGTTTACTAAAATAAGATAATGAGAACCATTTTGTTTGAAAAGTGCTCTATATGGAAGTGTATCACTAATACCATCAAAGCACTTAACAACAATTTTGTTTTGGTCTAAAAATGAAGACAATGACACATCTTCAAACTCCAATACCCACTGATCTGATAGTTTATAGACCGACTCAATAATCTCATGCAACTCATTTAGTTGGTAATGTTTGGCATGAAGGTCATATTGAATAAAGGCATCATCAAAAGCATTAATCATCGATGTTTAGCTCCAATAATAACAATTGGTTCATCCTTGTTCAAGTACTCAAAATCCATCTCCATAACCTCCATCAACTTTTGTTCATCAAGTATGCCTGAATAATCAAATAGTCGACTTGCAGAAATTGCAAAGATTTCCGGAATTGTTTTACCCGCATCAGAAAACTGAGACAGCGAATCAATAATATGTTCCATATCAGATTGATAATTTAGTGGTGTTGATGTTACACATTCAGCCTCACGCTTTCTAAGTGACAAGGTACCTCCTTGATCACTTAGGACCAAAGTTCTAACAACGCTCTTTGATAAACCAAATAGTTTCTTTTTAACTTCAAGATGTTCAAACACTGACCACTTTCCTAAGTTACAGATACAAGTCACTTCATCTTTAGATACTTTAATGCCATCTCCAACAATCTCAATTAGTTCTTCATTAGAAAGTTTAGCCATTTGATCAAGTGATTTAAATTCAGTTGCGCCTGTTGCAATTGCCGTAACAATTTTCTTTTTATCATCAATTTCAATAAACACTTCAATTGAATCTTCTTTTGCACCAGATTGCATTATTTTGTCTAAAACATCACGTCTAATTTGGCGAATATCTTCTTTTGTAGGATTCATAATTGAACGATCAATTTGTTCTCTAATCATTGCCATAGCGACACCTATAGTTGATATAAACGCAGCATTTTCAGTAATGCCATAGCGACAATTATTTAGCTCCCCTAAAGGATTGGTAATAACTGACGCAGAGCCACCACCTCCGACAAGGGATAAGAAATCACGATCTAATTTATATTCATTTATTAGTTCTTCAACAATAGCCCAAACTTTTTGGTTTGCAATATCTATGACTTCTTTAGCCACTTCTTGTGCTGTTTTTTTGCAGTACTTACCTAATGTCTCCCATGCCTTTAAATTAGTTGAACTTGTCGAGTAAGCATAATCTCCTTTTGGAACATAGCCCAATACATTACTAGCACCTGCAATGGTGTAAGCAAATGTATGACCATTTTGATCTTCAACAATGACATAATCACTTGGGTCTCCATCACATGGTTTTACCAAACGAATGGTGCCTTCCCCTTCCATCTCATTAAAGCACTCATATGGTTGATTTGCTAAGTGAGCAGAACGTGGTCCAACATCAATAACCTCACCGTCATGAATGCGTACCATTGACCCCCCTGCGACACCAAGGGTTCGAATATCAAGTGATCTTAAGTATGTTTTATGCCCCCCGACACTTGCATTTTTAATCATGACTTTACCATCACGAATTACTGAAATATCGGTACTTGTTCCCCCTACTTCTAGAAAAATACCTTCTGTTACTTTTCCATACATCAAAGCACCTGCGACACCAGCAGCAAGACCTGATAACATCGTTAAAATCGGTCTTTTTCTCACTTCATTAATACTCATAACACCGCCATCTGCACGCATAATCATCAACTCACTACCGATACCAATTTCTTTTACAACACGCTCCGTCATGTCTGCTGTTTCCATCATCTTAGGTACCAATGATGCATTGATTACTGCTGTTGTTGTTCTAACTCTTAATCCATATAGCTGACTCACTTCATGTCCTGCTGTAGCAAAAATCCCTTTTTCTTGACACCAACCCACAACCTCTAATTCACGTTCAGGATTATCAATAGAATATGCTTCAGACACAACGATTACCTGGCATTTCTTATGCATTAATGTTTCAATTGCATCAATAATAACTTCTTTAGAATAGTTTTTTGAATCAACATAGACACTTTCAACATAAAGATACTTTCCTTTTGTTAGCTCAATGTTTTGAATGTCAAGTTCACTCTTTGCCATGCTTGAACCACCAATACCAATCACACCTACACGTGCAACATCACCCTCAAGTAAGGCATTGGTTGCTTGGGTAGTCCCATGGGCAATAAATACAACATCCTCAGGTCTGATATTTAATTCCTGAATCATTTTTTTTACAATGCTCGTAATCCCATAAGCTACACCATATTCATGATGATGTGTTGTCGGAATCTTTTCTTTGCTGATGAGCTCACCGGTTTCATGGTCAATCACTGATGCATCTGTAAATGTTCCCCCTACATCAATCCCTATTCTTACTTTTCTAGCCATAATGCCTCCTAAACAGTCAATGTTATGCCACTAATAAATACTGCATATACCAAGACAAAGAATGTAATTGCAATACCAAGCCAGAAGATTTTTTTGGTAATTTCACTTGGTTCTACTTTAACAAAATTTGAAACCCAAATATTTTGTGAATTGGTTGGATCCCCAAATCCTTGCATGTTTCCTGTTGCACGTAATACCCAAATAATCGCAATTGGAGAAAAACCTGCAGCCGCAAAAATAGCTGGTAAGGCACCGCCAATACCAAATGTATTCAATGGTCCACGATACAAAACGAGTGGTGTCATAACCGTAAATCCAAGAACATAAGTAAGTGGATTTTGTAGTAAACTAATGACTTGTTTAATTGCAGGTGTGATGATAAGTGATACTGGGAAAAACTGGAACCCTTTAATTAAAATACCCAATCCAATCAAAAGGACAATCGCACCAGCAACATCTTGAGTTCCTTCAACAAATGCTGATGAGACCATGTTCAACTTTCCATCAGCCTTAGCCACCAATAGTAAGTAAATAATGCCTATTAAGATTGCAACTTCAGCAGGAATGGTTTGTTTAAACAAGGTGCTTACCAAAACAAGAACAACTGGAACAATTGGCGCAATAAGTACTTGAATACCTAAGCTTTTTGATTTTAGAGGCTTAGCCCATGCCTTATTTACCTTAACATTTTTTACACTAAATGCAATGTAAATTGCAGACAATATAAAGGCGATAGCAAAGATTGCGATTGACATTTCAGCTACTGATTGATAAGCCGCATTGTAGTCATTGTTCATCGCTGGTGAAAGCAATGATGCAAATGTTGCAAAGTTAGCAGGATTCATTAGCCCACCAGCTGAAAGCCCAAGCAAAACAATAGACCCAGACAACACCTCACCTAAACCGACACTCATCATGATAGGAAGTGATATTGACCCAACTAAGATAACCGCACCAAGTCCACCAATTGATGAGAATACAACCGCAATCGCAACAAAGAATACAAATGCAATGACCATAGGTCGATCACCTGCTAGTTCTGCCGCTTTTTTCATAATTGTTTCTACAACACTCAATTTAGTTAGCAAACGAGTAAAGGCAGCACCAAATACTGCAGCAACAATTGCTGATGCAAGCATTTTAGAACCTTCCATTATGACACCTTTGAAGATTCCCATATGCGTTATTGTTTTTGCTGCATCACTAGGATCGACTGAAGTCATGTCAAATAGACCACCCAATGGAAGCACCCCAACACTTGCGATAAGAGCTGTCCCTACCCCCATTACTGGCAATGCAATTAATGTTGATATCTTTTTCTTAATCATCATGTAAACAAAAATTGCATTAAATACTAAAATCATGATTCCTCTAATTACTGCAAAATTTACAACAAGATTTTGATAATCAATTTGTAACATATTTTACCTCTCCCTTTTATATGATTTGATAAGTAACATATTACATTATTATAACATAATAGAAACTTATTACAATCAAATACTAACACACAAATCTTTGCAAGTCAACAACATTTAGTAACGCTTACATTAAATTAAAAAAAGACAAAGTCTTAATGTATTTACTAAACTAAAACTAGTCCATTTCCCAAGGAATTATCAGTTGACAAAGGTGCCACTGTTCTAATACCTTTAGTTGTTGTATAATAGTAAAGCTAAAGAAGTAATAGAATGATTTCAATTCTTGACATTGGATGAATCGAACACCATTTTATGATGAGTTATACAACTTTATTAAATTTTAAAATACTTAAACCTAAATCAATAGTTTAGCGTGAAGCCCAGTTGTTATTGAATGACATCAAATAATTAATTTTAAACTAAATAGATAGGTATCTCGCTCAAAGGCATGAAACTTTGCGTGAGGCAATAAAAGATGCATAAGGTGAAGTGGTGTAAAAAAAAAAGGTGCTTTAGCACCTAAAACGGAACTGTTAGCAATTCCATTGGACTAACAATCTCTATTTGATTATCTAATATTGGTAATTTGGATAAAACATACTGTTTAACAACTTCTTTACTCTCACTTGAACGAACACGAAATGTGTTTGGTGTAACTAAAGAAGCTGGCCCTACATGGCATAGTTCTTTTTCAAATTGTGCCAGTTTATCTTCGTCATAATCATTAATTTTAATCATATATATGAAACATTTATCTTCTATAGGGGTAATATTGTTTTCTTTAAGTACTTTCCTATAACTTTTTTCATATTTAACTATAGTGATAATTGAGAATAAGATGGGTACAATAAGTACAAAATTCGCTAAGAAAAAGATATCTGGCATTGTCAACAACCTTGAAAGATTGAGCACTGTCACAAACACTAAAATACTTAGAATTAAGAGACCAAATAGTTGATTAAAAACAGTTTCATAATAATTGATCTCTTCTTTTGCATTTCTTCTTATTTGCTTATCTTTATCATTAGTTTTAAAGTACTGTTTTCTAGATTGACTAAATATCAATTTTCTAGTTGCAATGTGTTCCCATCCATCATGTGATATTGTAGTTGATTGATTCACATCAATATCAACTGATCCAATCTGAGGTTCCACTTGATTAAAGTGATAAAACAATGCACCGACTTTTTTCAAGACATAACCTTTATGATACATTTTGGTTAAATATTGACTTTCTTTATCTAAGTTTGCATGTCTATTCCCAATCCATCGAATGATCATCATAAACACCCCTTTCGTTAATCAAACGATCTCTCTTGATACTTCTATTATACATCTCTTACTTTATATGTCAATACGTATAAGTGTATTATTTGCTTTGAGAAATCAAAGCTAAAAACATGTGTTTTAGGTACACCATCCTTTATTTAGATTTTAAAAACTGTATCTTATGACACAGTTTTATGCGTTTTCATTTTAGCCGTTTATCTTTTTCAAACTGTTTAACGGCTTTTACCTTTTCTCTATGATAATTGAGGTTATGCTCTTGATAATAAGCATCTACTTTTTGATGTTTCAAATAAAATGCATACGCCTCTTGTGTGATTTCTCCTAGCGCTAAGGTCTCAAGGACACGACAACCCTTATTATTTAGATGGTTACAATCGCTAAAAGTACAATCCACTGTGTAAGCATTTATTTGTTCAATTATTGGGTTATCACCTATCTTGGTGTAACTACTAATTGAACGCATACCAGGCATATCAATCACACATGTTTGTTCATCTAAGTAAAGTAATGAGCGTTTAGTTATGGTATGTAGTCCTTCTTTATGTCGCTCGCTGATGTTTTGCGTTTTTTGAATGTCTTGATTAAATAAGCAATTAATAAAAGTTGACTTGCCAACCCCTGAAGAACCAACCAATACTGATGGATGACCGTCAATTACCATGTTTTTAACCAATTAAATAGACATTTGATCAACTTGACTAATGCCAAATGTTTGGACTTGATACTTTGTTTCTATTTCATGAATGAGTTGATTGGCATCATTCATTAAGTCATATTTCTATAGCACAACATATGTTTTAAAGGTTGACTTAGTTAAATTAATGAGATAGTTCTCAATCTTTCTAAAATTAAAATCATTATCTGCTGCAATAAACAATAATACATTATCGATATTAGCACACATCGGTTGTTCTTTTTTATCGTATTTGCGGTTGCTCGTGATAAATAAGATGTTCTTGGCATGACTGCCATGATGATATGCTGATGATTGATTGAACTGACTTCGACAAAATCTCCAACAACAGGCAAATTATATTCATCTGATAGATACCTGA